>SYBY01000048.1 GCA_005788585.1 Actinomycetota bacterium
ATCGTCACCCATGATCTGATGCATGGCGATCTCGCCTCCGCCCACCACACCGTCCCCCCGCGTGCGCGAGCGCGCGCGCATCGAGCGCTTCGTCCACAGCGGCGAGGGCGGCTTCCGCATCGCCGAGCTGCGCCTCGCCGACGGGCGTGAGGCGACCGCGCTCGGGCGCATGGGCGAACTCCAGGTCCGCGAGATCGCCCTGCTCGAGGGGACGTGGATCAAGCACGACCGGTACGGCGAGCAGCTGCGCGTCGACCGTGCCGCGCCGGATGACCTGCGCGACCCCGAGGCCGTCCAGGCGTACCTCGCGCTGACGCCGCACGTCACGCATCGCAAGCTCCACGCGCTCCTCGACGCGGCGGGTGACGGGGACCCGCTGGCGTACGTCGACGCTGATCCGCTCGCTGCGTTCACCGCGGCCGGGATGAGCGAACGGCATGCCGCGGCGGCGGCGACGGACTGGCAGCGCCGCCTCGCGCTGCGGCGCCTGCGCGCGTGGCTGCAGCCGCGCGGCCTGGGCCGGCTCGTCCCGGGCATCTGCACCCGGGGCGGCACCCGCGGGGCGGAGAAGGCGCTCGCCGATCCGTACCTGCTGGCCGAGCGGTATGAGGTGCCGCTGCAGGTCGTCGACGAGCTGGTCGCCGCGCCCGACCCGGCGCGCCGCAGTGAGGCCGCGGTCATCTGCGTCCTGCGGGATGCCGCGCGCGGCGGGCACACGGGCATGCCGCCCGGCGAGCTCGCGCTGCGGGTGGCCGAGCTCGGCGCCGACGGCGGCGAGGAGACGCTGTCGGCGCTGCGCAAGCGGGGCGCGATCCGCGTCGGCGACGCCCTGGTACAGCCGCAGCTGCTGGCCACGCAGGAGGACGAGATCGCCGAGGCGTTTCGCACCCTGGCCGACGAGGAGATCGCCGATCCGGTCTCCGACGAGGAGCTGGCCGACTACCTCACCGACGAGCAGCGGGCTGCGGTCCACGGCGCGTTCGCACGCCGGCTGACGGTCATCGTCGGCGGACCGGGGACGGGCAAGAGCACGCTGATCGGCGAGATCGTCGCGCTGGCCGAGCGCCACGAACTGCGCGTCGGGTTGTGCGCCCCTACGGGCAAGGCCGCGAGGCGGCTGAGCCAGACGACGGACCGCGAGGCGCAGACGATCCACGCACTCGCGAAGGTCGCGCCGCCCGAGGACAGCGACCCCTGGGACATCACGGCACGCACGGACCCCCGCCTGCGCGGTGCCGGCCCGGACGAGGAGTTCGACGTCCTGGTCTGCGACGAGGCCTCGATGCTGACCTGCGAGCTGACCGCGATGCTGCTGGCCTGCTTGAGCGACGACACGCACCTCGTGCTCGTCGGCGACGCCGACCAGCTGCCGCCCGTCGGGCCAGGTGACGTGCTGGAGGCGATCGTCGACCACGAGGGCGAGGGAATCAAGGGCTCTGCCCGCAGATTTCCCGTGTTCGAGCTGACGGAGATCAAGCGCCAGGCGGGTGACAGCGTCATCCCGGTCGTCGCCCGGCGCGTGCTGGTCGGCGAGCGCCCGCAGGTCGACCTGCCCGAGGGCGCCCCACGCGACTTCTGGCTGTCGATCCAGCCCAACGCCGCCGCCGTCCACGAGCGCGCGATCGCGCTCGCGTCGGGCGGGATGGCGCAGCACCTGGGCGTCGATCCGGTGTGGGGCGTGCAGGTCCTCGCGCCGACGAATCACGAGCTCGACGTCCTCAACGGCCGGCTGCAGCGGCTGCTCAATCCCGACGGGCGGCCGGTCCCGGACACGAACCTGCGCGTCGGCGACAAGCTGCTGCAGACGCTGAACGCCCGCGAGCAGGGCCTGGTCAACGGCGACCTGCTGCGCCTCGACGGGCTCGAACGCGGGGGCGCGCGCCTGCGGCTGACCTTCGAGGACGGCACCCGCAACGCGATCAGTGCCAAGCTCGCGCACCGCCTGCGCCCGGCGTACGCGATGACCGCGCACCGGGCGCAGGGCTCCGAGTTCCCCGGCGTGATCGTCGTGCTCACGGCCGCGGCTGCGCGACCGCTGAACCGCAACTGGCTCTATACGGCGATCACGCGGGCGCAGCGCGCGTGCGTGGTCGTGGCCGAGGAGCGGGCGCTGGACCTCGCGCTCACGCGCGGGATCCGGGGCACCCGCTGGTCCGGCCTCGGTGCGCGACTCGACGCGCCTACTTGACCTTGAACTTCACGACCGGCCCCTCCTGCTTGCAGTCGGAGGTGTCGCCGCCCTCGCAGGCGATGCGGTGCGCCTGCCAGTGGTACGTGCCGGGCGTGTTGAGCCAGAACTCCGGGAAGTCGAAGAACTTCGGCGTGTAGACGAACTGCGAGCCCGACTTCTTGGCCTGGCCGATGCTCGCCGTCGTGCAGATCACGCCGTCGCTGTCCTTCTTCGCGCTCTTGCAGACGTGGACCCAGACCTGGCCCGTGCCCTTGACGCGCATCTTGAACTTCGGACTCTTCCCGGCCGGCACGCTCTTGCCGGCCTTGGGTGCAACCGGGGTGATGCCGTTCTTGGTCGCGGCCCCCGCGGTGGGCGCGAGGGACAGGCCCAGTGCGGCGGTGAGGGCGACGGCGGTGGCGGTGCGGAACATGGTGATCCTCCGGATCGGTTGGTGAGACTGCGGCGCAGCAGTCAACCACCCAGGACGCCCGGCTGCGAGTCCATATTCCGTACCGGTCGTCGCCGCCACCTACCCTCACGTCATGGCCGATCTCGAACGTCGTGGCAACCGCACACCCCGAGCCGCCCGCGAGCAGCGCGCGTACCGGCTGATCGTCGGCAGCGGGGTGGCGGGGGTCGTGGCGGTCGTGGGGATCGTCCTCGCCGCGCTGGGCATCATCAGCGGGACCATCCCGGTCCTCGCGATCATCGTCCTCATCGCCTGCGTCGTCATGTTCCGCCGCACCGTCTCCTGAGCGGTATGGCGGTCCAGCGCCTGAGCGCGTTCACCGACGGCCGTCGTGGCGGCAATCCCGCCGGCGTGCTCATCGGCGACGCGCACCCCGCGGCCGCCGAGATGCAGCAGATCGCCGCCGACGTCGGGTACTCCGAGACCGCGTTCGTCGCATCGACGGGAGACCGGGCCGCCGACGTCCGCTACTTCAGCCCGGAGGCCGAGGTCCCCTTCTGCGGCCACGCGACGATCGCCGCCGCCGTGGCGCTCGCCGAGCGCGACGGCCCCGGCCCGTTCGTCTTCGCCACCCCGGCGGGAGACGTCGGGATCGAGACGGCGGCCGGCGAGGACGGCGCGATCACCGCGACGCTGACGTCCGTGCCTCCGCAGGTCCGCCCACTGCCCGACGGCGTGCTCGCGGACGTCCTCGCGCTGCTGGGATGGCGCGAGGAGGACCTCGACCCGGCGCTGCCGCCTGCCTTCGCCTACGCGGGCGCGTGGCACCTGGTGCTCGCCGTGCGCGACGCCGACACGCTCGCCGGGCTCGACTACGACTTCGACGGGACCCGGGCGCTCATGGCCGCGCACGATCTGACGACGCTCCAGCTCGTGCACCGTCGTGACGCCCACACGTTCCGCGCCCGCAACCCGTTCCCGCCCGGCGGCGTGGTCGAAGACCCGGCGACGGGCGCCGCCGCCGCGGCGTTCGGCGGGTACCTCCGCGAGCGCGGGGTGCTCACGCCGCCGGCGTCGTTCGTCATCGAACAGGGCGTCGAGATGGGCCGCCCGAGCCGCCTGCTGGTCGAGCTCGTGCCCGACCAGCCGGGCGTCCGCGTCACGGGCACCGCCTCGGCGATCGAGGACTAGGCGGCCGCCGCCTCGGCGGTGACGATCTGCGGACGCAGCGGCGTGAGCTTCGCCCCGATCGCGGCGATGGTGTCCGCCGGGACCTCGAGCTGCTGCAGCGTGGCGACGAGCAGCTCGACGACGCGGTCGAACACCGCGTCGCTGATGTGCAGCCCCGCGTGGGCGGCGGCCATGTCGCGGCCCGCGTACACGTCCGGACCGCCGAGCGCCGTCGCGAGGAACGCGCGCATGTGCGCCTGCTGGCGGGCCATGTCCCGCCCCTCGAAGTACGGCGCGAGGAGGTCGTCGGCGAGGACGAGGTCGTAGAAGATGTCGACCGCGGCGGTGACCGCGTCGCGGCCGCCGATGTCGTCGTAGATGCTCATGTCGGAGGGCTCCAGGTCGGGTGAGTGGACGCTGGGGCCAGCCTGTCAGCGCCTCCGCGCCCCGACCATGCAGCCGCCCCGCGACCGCGTGCGGGTGAACCCGAGGGTCAGCCTCCGGTGCCCCGCAGGCCGTCGCAGTTGCCCGCCGGGTTGTCCGGCGTCTTCCCCGCGATGATGTCGGCGTCGTCGACGATCGCGACGTCGCCCCCGCCGGCGCCGCAGTCGATGGTGTCGACCTGCCCGTCGCGCGCCTCGATGCGGTCCTTGCCCGCGCGGCCGCGCAGCACGTCCTGACCCGGGCCGCCGACGATCCGGTCGTTGCCGCTCCCGCCGTCGACCGTGTCGTCGTCGGGCCCGCCGTCGAGACGGTCGTTGCCGTCGCTGCCGAAGATGCGGTCCTTCCCCGGGCCGCCGAGCACCCGGTCGTTGCCGGCTTCACCGGTGGCGATGTCGTCGCCGGTGCCGCCCTCGAGACGGTCGTTGCCCGACCCGCCGAAGAGACTGTCGGCTCCCGTGTCGCCGATCACCCGGTCGCTGCCCCGGTCTCCGAATAGCTGATCGTCGCCGCCGAGCCCCAGGAGCCGGTCGTTGCCCGCCTTCGCCTCGATGGCATCCGCGGACGCCGTGCCGGTCAACCTCTCGCTGCGGTCCGTCCCCGTGATCGACTTCGCGAACGCGACGGTGGCGCAGAGGGACAGCAGGGCCGCGGCGAGCGCGAGGGGGATGGCGAGGCGGGGCATGGCAGGGCTCCCGGGCGGGTGGTGGGTGGTCTACGCCGCCGGCGGCGGGTTGTCAACCTCAACGAGCGGCCCTGCGGGGACTTACGGAGCGATCGTCCGTGCCAGCGCACGCCCGGCGCGCCGGCCGGCGACGAGCGCACCGTCCATGGTGGCCGGGCGGTCGACGCTCGTGTGCTCCCCGGCGAGGATGAGCGGGCCGACGCGCGCACCGAGGGCCGCGCGGTCCTCGGAGGATGCGCCGGGGCGCAGGAACGAGTACGAGCCGCGCGCCCAGGGGTCGGCGCCCCACCGGGTGGCCACGACCGACACCGGGCGGCCGGCCGACCCGCCGAACCCGGCAGCGAGTCTGCCCGTGACGGCGGAGACCATGGCGGCGTCACCGGCCCGCTCCAGCGACCGCGCGTACGCGGCGCCGACGAAGCCGGCGAGGACCGGCGCGCCGGTCACGGGCTGGAGGTTGACCGCGCTCATCGTCCGGCCGACCGGCGCGCCCACCGTCCCCAACTGGACGGCGTCGTCGGGCCACCACGGGGACGGGTACCGCAGCAGCACCTTGTCGAGCAGCCCCACGCCCAGGCGTGCGATCGCCCGGCGCGCCGACCGCGGCAACGGAGGATCGAACCGCACCGTCCCGGCCTGCAGCACCCCGAGCGGGAACGTCGCGACGCAGCCGTCGGCACGCAGCCGTTCCCCGGCGGCGGTCACCACGGTGACCTGCGTCGCCGATCGCTCGACCCGCCGGACGGGCGTGTCCAGGCGGACGTCCACGCCGGCTGCGAGTGCGCGGATGAGGGCGCCGGCGCCTTCGCGCAGCAGCACGTCCGCGCCCCCGTCGTAGGTCTCGCCCTCGTCGTAGCCGTCCAGCGACAGCTCGCGCACGTCTGCGGCCAGGTCCAGCGGGATTGCGGTGCCGAGCCCCCAGTCGGTCGCCTCGCGTGCGACGCCGCGCACCCCCGTGCGCGCGCGGGCGCTGGTCAGCACCGGGGCCAGCCGGTCCTCGGGTCCGGCGTCCTCGGCAGCAGCCGCGAGCGCGTCCTCGATCACCGCGAAGGCCTCGTCCGCCGCACCCAGTTCGTCGCCCGTCACCGCCCGGCCGTCGGCCCGTCGCAGCGCGACCCGGTCGTAGTCGGTCGGTACCGTCGCCAGCTGCTCCTCCCGCGCGATCGTCGTCAGCGGGTTGCCGTCGGGGTCGTGGATCCAGGCGGCGCCGAGATCGACGGGGACGCCGAGCTCGGTCCCTGTGTGCACCCGGCCGCCGAGGCGCGGACGCGCCTCGAGCACCGTGACCGCGATGCCGGCCCGGCGCAGCTCCGCGGCCGCCCCGAGACCCGCCATCCCGGCGCCGATGACGATGACCCTGCGGCTCGGCCCGCCCGAGGCGGGCCGAGCGCCGCACCCCGCCGCAAGCGCCGCGCCACCGACGGCCGCGCTCGCCAGGAGCCGCCTGCGCGTCAGCCGCTCGGCGGGCACCGCCGCTACAACGTCGTCGCGACGAGGACGATCGCCAGCGAGTCGAGCAGGATCAGCCCCTGGAGCGCGTGGTTCGCGCCCTTCGCCGCGAACACGTGGACGGCCGTCAGGCCGATCGCCACGCCGACGAGCCCGAGCTTGACGCTCATGGCCGTGTCGTCCCACAGTGCGTAGTGCGACGCCATCGCGATGCCGGTCGCAAGCAGGATCGCCAGCGCGCCCAGCGAGGCCCAGCCGAACCGCCGCGCGATCGGCACCATCCAGTCGTGCGCCGGTCCCTCACGTCCGCCCTGCGCCCGGAAGACCGGCACCACCGCCAGCGCGATGAACAGCTGCCCGCCCACGAACAGCGCCATCGCGAGCAGGTGCAGCCAGAGGAGGACGTCCCAGCCGTCGAGGCTCATGACGTCAGATCATCTCAGCGGCGGCGGGCGGCGCGAGCAGGTCCCCGCGAGCGGCGCCGTGCACGGTCCCCGCCGCCGCGGCGGCGAACGCCACGACCAGCGCCGCGAACAGCGCCACCGCGACGCCCTCGAAGAGCACGGCGCCGGTCGAGTGCGCCAGCAACGAGGTCGCCATGGTCAGCGTGCCGAGCGGATAGACGAACCCCCACCAGCCCAGCGAGAACGGCAGGTGGCGGCGCGCGGCGTCGGCGGTCAGCGTCGTCGCGATCGCGAGCCAGAGCAACGCGAAGCCCCAGAGCGGCAGGCCGAGCGCGAGCGCCCCGGTCTTCAGCCCGACGCCGTAGGGGCCCGGGAGCACGTCGGCGCCCGCGGTGCCCAGCAGCGCCGCAGCGGTCACCGTCTGGCCGAGCGGACCGAGCACGAGCCAGACGGTCGGCACCGTGTGGTCGTCGCCGACCCCGTGGAACGCCAGCCGGGCCCACAGCATGCCGATGCCGACGACCGTCGCCAGGAGCGTCGCGCCCAGCATCGCCCAGCCGGCGACGACCAGCGTGAGCTGCCACTGGCCCGGCGGCAGGTGCGGGACGAGCAGCGCCGCACCCCCGGCGGCGACGAGCGGCGGCACGGTCGGCAGTACCCAGGTCGCCAGCCACGTGTCCGTGGTCAGGCGGTGGCGGGTGAACTTCGCGGCCGGGACCACCACGGCCACGGCGAACCCCGCGGACGCGCCGAGGGCCCACAGCGAGGCGGCGAGCACGAGCGCCGGGCGGTGCCCGATGATCGCGCCCCCCGACAGGGCGGTGCTCGAGGCGACGGTCAGGATCGCGATCGGCGGGGCGGCGAGGAACGGCGCGACCTCGGGGTCGAGGGCGTCGGCGCGCAGGGAGCGGTGACCGCGGTGCCAGCTCACGACGGCCGCCGCGCCGAGGGTCGCGAGGAGCAGGAGGGACACCGCCCAGAGCGCGCTCGCCACGGGGTCGAGCACCGCACCGCCGACCGGCAGGAACGCGGCGGCCACCGCCACGGCGGCGGTGCCCATGACGCAGGTGAACCAGGCGGGTCCGAGGTGACGCAGCACGACACTCAGCGTGGCGGTGCGGCGGCATTCCATCCAGTCCGATCCGGCCCCAGGTGATTCCGAACTGGAATACAGTGACGGTGTGCCGTCCGCCGCCGACCCTCTCCCCGGCCCCGGGCTCGCCGCGTTCGTCGCCGCGGTCGAGACCGGCACGGTGCATGGTGCGGCCGAGGCGCTCGAGCTCACGCAGTCCGCGGCGACGAAGCGCATCCAGACCTTGGAACGACGCGTCGGCGTCACGCTGTTCGACCGCAACCCGAGCGGCTTGCGGCTCACCGAAGCGGGCCGCGCCCTCTACCCCGAGGCCCGGCAGGCGCTCGTCGCGCTGCGCCACGCCGAGGAGGCCCTGGCGAGCCACCGCGCAGGTGCCGGGCGCGAGCTGCGGATCGCCGCGAGCCAGACGATCGGCGAGGTGCTCCTGCCCGGCTGGCTCATGCGCTTCCGCCCGACCGACGAGACGATCCGGCCGCTCGTCGACGTCGTCAACTCCCCCGCCGTCCTCGACGCGCTGCGCGACCACCGCGCGGAGATCGGGTTCGTCGAGGGCCTCGACCCGCTCGACGGGTTCGAGCACCACACGCTGCACCACGACGAGATCCGGGCCGTGGTCACGCCCGACCACCCGTGGACACGACGGCGCACCGTCCGCCCGGCGGCACTGCTCGACTACGGCTACATCGCACGCGAGCGCGGCTCGGGCGTCCGGGCCGTGACGGCTGCCGCGCTGGACCGGGTCGGCGTCCGCCTGACCCCGCAGCTCGAGATGGCCAGCTCGCTCGGCGCCAAGCACGCGCTGGACCGCACGACGTTCGCGCTGCTGTCCACGCTGGTCGTCGCCGAGGAGCTCGAGGCGGGGACGCTGCGGGCGCTGCCGGTCGACGGCGTGGACCTCACCCGGGAGCTGCGTGCCGTGCGACTGCGGCGCGGGGCGCGCAGTCCGGCGGCGAAAGCGTTCTGGCGCTGGCTGTCCGAGGAGATCGAACCGGCGTAGTCCTGGGTCAGCGCCGCTCGAGCGTGAACGGCGCGGCCAGCGCGCGCAGCCGGGGCGAGAACGTGAACGTCAGCCCGAGCAGGATGCCGGCATCGGCAACCCGGAACTCGTCGCGCACCCACCGCCACGGCACGGGCGCGTCGGCCGCGTACGAGACGACGAGCGCGGGCCGCCCGTCCAGCCAGGACGCCTGGACCGTCGCCGTCATCGGCAGCGTCTCCTCGGCGCCTCCACGTACGAGATTGACCCCGTGCAGCTCGCCCTCGCCGGGGGCGAACCGCTTGCCGTACCACTGCGGCATCCCGCCGAGCGCGATCGCCCGGGGCGCGACGGCGCGCAGCGGCGCCGGGCCGACGAAGACCGCTTCATGGGTGCCCGCCAGCGCGTCGAGGTCATCGCCCGGAAGGTCCCGGAACCGCTGCACCAGGGCCCTCATCCGACGACCTTCGGCGCGCCGAACGTCATCCGCCCGCGCCGCAGGACGATGCCGACGTGCTCGCCCGGCACGAGCCACGACGGCAGCGACGGCCCGGACGAATCCACGTGCACGGTCGCCATCGTCGCCAGCCCGCGCGCCCGTGCCGCGATCCGCAGCACGCGCCCGTCGGGCGTGGCCTGCCGGTTCCAGGCCGGCGCCCACGTCGGCAGCGGCGGGCCGACGGGCCGCGCCCGGGCGCTGACGCTCCACGCGCCCGCAGGGCTGTCGCCGTGCGCGCGCACCGCGTCGTCGCCGTCCCAGGCGAAGGTGCCGAGGCTCTTGGGCAGCGACCAGTTCTCCCGCCCACCGCGGATCGACGCAAGCGAGTCGACGACCATGAACGGCACCGTCCCCATCGGCAGCCCGCGCCGGACGAGCACGACCGGCGAGCCGAACACCTCGTTGTAGGGCCCGACCGGGGTCTCGTGGTAGCGGACGAATCCGCCGAGGGTCAGCGGTAGATGCCGTCCGCCCCGCAGCGCGGGCGCGACGAGGTCGAGCGCCTCGTCGGTCGCCTGGTGGATCCACAGGATCGCGTCGAGGCGCAGCGCCCACGGGGCGGGCGGGCTGGTGGGCGGCAGCGCGGAGCGGAGCTCTGGCGCCAGCGCCGCCTCGGGCACCCCGTGGATGTCTGCGAGATCGGTGACCGCCCGGCTCATGCGGCGACCGTCTCCGCCGCCCGCGCCGCGTGGCGCGCGGCGAACCGCTCGGCCATCGCCGTGATCGTCAGGCTCGGGTTCACCCCGACGTTCGCCGGGATCGCCGACGCGTCGACGACGTACAGCCCCGGGTGGCCGAAGACCTCGTGGTCGGTGTCGATGACGCCCTCGCCCGCATGCGCGCCCATGACCGCCCCGCCCAGGATGTGCGCGGTGAACGACTTCCCCCCGACGCTCTCGATGAGCAGGTTCAGCGGGGTCCCGCCGATGGACTCGGCGAACGCGCGGGCGGTCGCGTTGGCCTGCGGGAGGTAGGACGGTGCCGCATCGCCCGCGCCGAGCTGCGAGCGCAGCACGCGCTTCCACGGCCGCACCGGGGACCGGTCGTAGGCGAGGCGCAGCTCGTTGTCGGCGTGCTGCATGACGCTGATCGGGCTGATGCGCCGCTCGAAGTTGCGGGCGAAGACGACCCGCGCGTGGCGGCCCGGGTGGCGGACCAGCTCGCGTAGCGTGCGCCGGGCGCGGCGGCGCGGGTCGGGGTCGTCGACCATCGGGCCGAGCTGGAAGCGCAGGTGCCAGCCGCCGACGAAGCGGTTCTGCGTCACGTGCGTGTGGTCGTCGGGATAGAACTCGCTGGAGATCGACGGGCCGCGCGTGAGGTCGGTCGCCGGGTCGTCGGCGAGCACCGCGGTGATCGCCTCGGAGTTCGTGCGGACCCGGTCGCCCAGTCGCGCGCTGACGTGCGGCAGCGTCCCGTGCTCGTCCCGGCACCGGTAGAGCAGCTCCAGCGTGCCGAGCACGCCGCCCGCGAGCACGACCTCCCGCGCGCGCAGCGCGCGGCGCCCCGCGATCTCCAGCGCGTACCCGCCGCCGTCCAGCGGCCGGATGCCGGTCACCTCGTGCTCGGCTCGCACGTCCGCGCCCCGCCGCTCGGCCAGCCACAGGTAGTTGCGGTCGAGCGTGTTCTTGCTGCCGTACGGGCAGCCGACGAGGCAGCCGCCGCACAGGCGGCAGCCGGTCCGCTCGGGACCCTCGCCGTCGAAGAACGGGTCGGGGACGGTGCGCCCCTCCTCGCCGAACCAGATCGCCATCGGCGTCGGGCCGAACGTGCGCTCGCGCCCGGCGGCCTTCGCCGCCGCGTGCAGGTGGTCGTCCATCGCGCCCGCGAACGGCGCAGGCGTGCGGCCGAGCATCCGGGCGGCCGTCGCGTAGTGCTCGCGCAGCTCGCCGCGCCAGTCGTCGTGGAGATGAGCCCAGGCCGGATCGGCGAAGAACGGCTTGTCGGGCTCGAGCAGCACGCCCGCCCACACGATGCTGCCGCCGCCGACGCCGGTCGCCCCGATGATCCCCACGTGGCGGAAGACCCGCTGCCAGAAGAACCCGCGTGTCAGGCCGAGCGCCGGCTCCCAGAGGTACCGGCGCGGATCGCGGCGCGCGGCGAGGTAGTCGTCGCCGGTGTGGCGCCGGCCGCGCTCGAGCACGACCACCTTGCGGCCCTGCTCGGAGAGCCGCAGCGCGCTGACCGCCCCGCCGAAGCCGCTGCCGACGATCGCGACGTCACAGTCCATGCCTGGAGAATAGTTGGCTGGCCAGCCAGGCTGTCTGCCGCCCCGGGCAGCGGACGTAGGGGTCCCCCAGCGCTAATCCTGGGGTGAGGATTCGGGGAGGTCCGCGATGGCGGGGCGCCGGGCGCGCGCGAGGGTGATGGTCACCACCACCCACAAGGAGCCTCCGTGTCCACCATCCTCGCCTACACCTCCCCGGCCGCCGGCCACACCTTCCCCCTCATGCCGGGACTGCTCGAGCTGCGCGAGCGCGGCCACGACGTCACGGTCCGCACCGCGCCCGAGCTCGTCGGCGTCGTGGAGGACGCAGGCCTGCGGGCCGATGCCGTCGCCCCGGAGATCGTGGCGATCGAGCCGTCCGACCACGAGGCGAAGGGTGCCCGCGAGCGGCTGACCCGCGGCGTGTCCGACCTCGTCCGGCGCGGCCGCCACGAGATCGGTGATCTGCAACAGGCCATCGAGGAGGAGGACCCAGACCTCCTGCTCATCGACCTCAACGCCTATGGAGCGGCGATCGCGGCGGAGGCATCGGGCGTGCCATGGGCGTTCACGGTGCCGACGCTGCTGCCGCTGCCCGGCAACGGCATCCCGCCGTACGGGCTCGGGCTCAAGCCGATGGGAGGACCGCTCGGGCGGCTGCGCGACCGCATCCTGACCCGCTCGGTCACGGGCATGTTCGACCGGGCGATGCTGCCCGAGCTCAACGCGATGCGCGCGGGCCTGGGCCTCCCGGCGCTGGGCGGTGTCCTGGAGCACCTGCACCGGGCGGACGCCGCGCTCGTCCTGACCGGCGCGCCGCTGGAGTACCCGCGCATCGACCTGCCGGCCGGTGTGCACTTCGTCGGCGCGCAGCTGTGGGATCCGCCGCAGGAGACGCCGGACTGGCTGCTCGAACCGGGCGACCCGTGGGTGCTGGTGACGTGCTCGACCGACTACCAGGGCGACGAGCGCCTGGCGGCCGCGGCCATCGAGGCCCTGCATGACGAGCCGGTGCGCGTCGTCGTCACCCTGGCCGACGCCGCGCGCGGGGCGGCCGACCTCCCGACCGCACCGAACGCGCGCGTGGAGCGGTTCGTCCCCCACGGCCCGATCCTGGAGCGCGCCGCGGTGGTCATCACGCACGGCGGCATGGGGATCGTGCAGAAGACGATCGCGGCGGGTGTTCCTCTCGTCACCGTGCCGTTCGGCCGCGACCAGCCGGAGGTCGCGCGCCGTGTCAGTGAGGCGGGTGCGGGCGTCACGCTCCCGCCCCGGCGCATGACTGCGGGCACGCTGAACGACGCGTACCGGGCGGCGCGGGCCCAGCAGGGCGTGGCCGCTGCATCGGCGCGGTTGCGGGCCGGGGCCGGCGGGGCGAACCTCGCCGACGCCGCCGAGCGCCTGGTGTGGGACCGCCGCGAGGCGATCGCGGCCTAGACCTTCGCCTTGGCCTTCCGGCCACAGGCGGTGATCGGCGCCTGCTCGCGGATCTCGGCGAGCAGGCGCGCGGTGAAGGTCGACGCGTCCTCGCCGGGCTGCATCCCGCCGCCGGCGGGGCGGAAGAAGCGCACCTCGATCGACGGGCGCGTCGGGAACCGCGGGATGTCCGTGGTGCCGAGGATCGCGACGCTCGCGATCTCCGCCTCGGGCACGAGCTCGGCCAGGCGCCCGAAGCCGCTGCGGGCGCGCAGCGGCTCGCCCTTCGAGCGGGTCCCCTCGGGGAAGATGCCGATGCAGGCGCCGCCGCGGAGCTCCTCGACCGCGCGGTCGAACGCGTGCGCGTCCCCGGCGCCCCGGTTCAGCGGGATCTGTCCCATGCCGTTGAGGACCCAGTTCAGGCCGTGGAGCTTCCACAGCTCGGCCTTCGCGAGCGCGCGGACCTGCCGGCGGCCGAGCGCCGCGACGCCGACGGCGACCGGGTCCCAGTAGCTGTCGTGGTTGCCGGCCAGCAGCAGCGGCCCGGAGGGCGGCAGCGTCTCGAGTCCGGTGACGCGCAGGCGCCCCCACTGGCGGACGATCGGCGTGCACACGGACATCGCGACCCGGTACGTACGGGTCATCGGCTCTCGGGGGGACATGGGCGGATGCTCGCACGGAGTTCGTCCGCCGCGCCGCCTCGTCCGTACCGTTGAGACATGGGCGCTCCCTCGACCTTCACCCCGATCCCCTTCCGCGCCGCCGCGCCCGGCGAGGGCTACTTCGAGGACGACGCCCTGATCCGCGTCGTCAACCGCGAGCTGATCGTCGCGTTCTCGGGCGCGCGGGCCCTGCTGCTCCAGGCCGCGCACCCCGTGATGTTCGAGGGCTTCTACGACCGCACGACCGGCCTGGAGGACCCGCACGGCCGGCTGGCCCGCACGGCCACGGTGATGAACACCATCTACTTCGGCCGGCGTGAGGACGCGGACGTCCAGACCGAGCGGGTGCGCCGCGTGCACTCGCGCATCCGCGGGGAACTGCCCGAGGACGCCGGCCACTTCCCCGCGGGCACGCCCTACGCGGCCGACGATCCGCAGTACCTGCTGTGGACGCTGGCGCCGCTCTTCGAGTCCGCCGACCTGATCTACCGGCTCTACGTCGGCGCCCTGGACCGCGACGCGCGCAACGCGCTGTGGCAGGACTACCGGGTCGTGGGGCGCCTGTTCGGCCTGGCCGACGACGAGATGCCGCGCACGATCGAGGACTTCGACGCCTACTACGCGAGCGTGTTCGCCAGCGGCGACCTGTGGGTGACGCCGCGCGCGGCGGAGCTCGGCAAGGCCGTGGTGTTCAACCCGCCCGCGCCGATCTACATGCGCTGGCTGGTGGAGGCCGTGAACTTCGTGGTGATCGGCTCGCTGCCGGCGAACATCCGCCGCGGGTACGGCCTGTCCTGGGACCCGGCGCGCGAGGTCATGCGGCGCGGCGGAGCGGAGTACGTCAAGCGCGTGCTGCTCCCGCTGCTGCCGACCGTGATCCGCAACACGCCGGTCGCCGGCGGGCGGCTGCTGCCCGGTCCGCCGCGGGCCGAGGACGACGGGCCGCCGTTGCGCGCAGCTGCGTAGCGCACGTACGCTGGACGGCATGGGGCCGGAGACGCGGTACGTCCGCAGCGGCGATGTTCACATCGCCTACCAGACCGTCGGCGACGGCCCGCTCGATCTCCTGTTCGTGCCGTCCTGGCTCTCCCATGTCGAGCTGCTGTGGGAGGAGCCGCGGATCGCGGCCATGCTCGACCGCCTGGCGGCGTTCTCCCGGCTGATCCTCTTCGACCGGCGCGGCTCGGGCCTGTCCGACGGCCGGGGCGGGGCAGCGTCGATCGACGAGCAGGTCGAGGACGTCCACGCCGTGCTCGACGCCGTCGGCGCCGCACAGCCTGCGCTGTTCGCCATGACCGAGGGCGCCGCGATGGCCGCGATGTTCGCCGCGACCCATCCCGCGATGGTCCGGGCGCTCGTGCTCTACGCCCCGATGGTGTGCGCGGTCCGCAGCGACGACGGGTACGAATGGCAGGACACGCCGGCGGTCCGCGACGCGCGGGCGCGGGAGATGCTCGCGCAGTGGGGCAAGGGCGCGCTGGCCGATCGCTTTGCCCCGAGCCTCGCGGGCGACGCCGAGCTGCGGCGGTGGTTCGGCCGGCTCGAGCGGTTCTCGGCGGCGCCCTCGGCGGCGGCGCGGCACATCGACCTCGTCGGCCAGATCGACGTGCGCGGCGTCCTGCCGAGCATCCAGTGCCCCACGCTCGTCCTGCACCGCGCCGAAGACGAGCTGTTCGACGCGCGCAACGCGCAGTACGTCGCCGACCGCGTCCCGGATGCGACCTTCCGTGACCTGCCGGGCCGCGACAACCTGCTGGCGATCGGCGACGCCGAGACCGCCCTCGCGGAGATCGAGCAGTTCCTCACGGGGACCCGGCGCCCGGCGGTGAGCGATCGCGTCCTCGCGACCGTGCTGTTCACCGACATCGTCGACTCGACCGGTCACGCCGCGCGGCTCGGCGACCGCTCGTGGCGGGAGCTGCTCCAGCGCCACGACGACCTCATGCGCACCGAGGTCGAGCGCCATCGCGGCCGGATGGTCAAGACGCTCGGCGACGGGGCGCTCGCGGTCTTCGACGCGCCCAGCCGGGCGATCGGCACCGCCGTGACGGTGCGCGACCGCGTGCACGAGCTCGGCCTCCAGGTGCGCGCCGGCCTGCACACGGGCGAGTGCGAACTGCTCGGCGAGGACGACGTCGGCGGGCTCGCGGTGCACATCGGCGCGCGGGTGACCGGTGAGGCGGGGCCGGACGAGGTCCTCGTCAGCTCGACGGTGCGCGACCTCGTGGTCGGCTCGGGGATCGGGCTACAGGAACGCGGGGAGCGCGAGCTGCGCGGCGTCCCCGGTCCGTGGCGGATCTACGCGGTGGACGCGTAGGGGGGCGAGTTCGCGCGCGTCACGCCCTAGAGGGGGTATGACCGAGATCACCTCTCCCACCCCCACCTCCCGGCGCGTCGTCGTCATCGCCGTCGTCGCCGTCGCCGTCCTCGCGCTCACCGCCGCGTCCCTGTTCGCCGGCCGATCGATGGCCACGGAGGACCCCAAGCCAAAGCCGGCCGCGGCGGAGGGGCCCGTCCGCGCCGCGTTCACCCAGTTGGCCGCGACCCACGAGGTCGAGACGGCCGTCGCGTTCGCCGCCATCGAACTGCGCAACACCGGCCCGCGCGAGGCCGTCATCGAATCGGTGACCCCCGAAGGCGTGCCGCTCGGCCTCGACGTTCGCGACATCCAGGCCGCGGACACCCGCGACATCGATGAGCCGATCGGCGCCGAGGCGGCCGTTTGGGTCTCGGACTACCAGGCCGCGTCGGGCGCGACGCTGCCAGCGCGCGCGGCGTCCAGCGTGCAGCTGATCTTCATCGTGCAGGCCAACCGGCCGGGCCGGTTCGGCTTCTCACGCACGACGGTCCGATACCGCGTCGGGGGACAGTCGTTCACGCTGCGCGTTCCCGCCGGGGCGACGCTCACCACGACGGCCGCGCCGAAGGACTGATCTGCGTCAGCCCACACCGATCGCGCGGGGGTCGTCGGCGTCGACGATCTCCCGCCCGAGCGGCAGGAACGCCACGGGGATGAGCTTGAAGTTGGCCAGCCCGAGCGGGATCCCGATGATCGTCAGGCACATCGCGATGCCGGTGATGAGGTGGCCGAGGGCGAGCCACCAGCCGCAGAGGATCACCCACAGCACGTTGCCGACGGTCGACGCGATCCCCGCGTCACCGCGCCGCACGACGGTCTTGCCGAACGGCCACAGGGCGTACAGCGCGATCCGCAGCGACGCGATGCCGAACGGGATCGTGATGATCAGGATGAAGCAGATGAGCGCCGCGAACGCGTAGCCCAGCGCGAGCCAGAAGCCGCCGAAGACGAACCAGATGATGTTCAGCAGCAGGCGCACGGTCAGCGGACCCGGAACGTGATCGGCTCGGGGCCGGGGTTCTCGAACTCGTACGTGCCCTTGCCGCGGTTGGGGAACGTCGTGCTCCAGCGCACGTTCAGCCGGTAGGTGCCGAACTTGCCGCGCCGCAGCTTGCGGGTGATGCAGTCGCGCTGGCCGCTCGGCGCCTTGACGCAGAGCTTCTGGCTGGTCTTGTACTTCGCCGCGTACGTGACCCCGACGTAGCGCTTGCCGTCGCGCTTGAAGGTGCCCCAGCACTGGTCGCCGCTCTCCGAGCACCACGAGGTCGCGGCGGGCGCAGCCGGGGCGGAGAGCGCCAGGGCGAGTGCCGCGGCGGCGAGGGCGAGGAGCAGGCGGTGCGTCATGCCCGGACCGTAGCGCGCCGGCAGGCCCAGGCACGCAACACCGCATCTCCCAGACTGGTGATCCTGCGCACTCTGGAGTAGGTTCGCGTTCATGCGCCACCTCGTGCTGATCCTGATCGCCGCCGTGCTGACCGTCGCGAGCGTCCCCGTCGCCCACGCCGCACGGGTCACCAATCTTCGCGTCACCGCCGCCCCCTCCTGGGAGCAGTGGATCGAGCAGGGCACCGTCAAGCAGGGCCACCTCGGCTTCTGGGAGCAGACCGCCTGCTCGCGCACCGAGCCGCGCCTGACCTACACGCTCGCGCGCACGACCGAGCCCGCGACGTCCACCACCCCGGTGCCGGTCGGCTACCTGGGAACGATGGTCCCGCTGACGCTCGGCCCGCGGATCGGCGGCGCCGCCCAGCAGCACCTGGTGGAGTTCGGACCGGTGTCGGTCCCGATGCACGAGGTCTTCTACGGCCAGGCGGGACGGGACCCGAACGGCACGCCGATCAATCAGCTCGGGCGCTGGATCCTGGCCGTCAACGTGGACGCGCGCGGCGCGACCGACATCCTCCGCAACTGGCGCACGGTGAGGTACCGCGGTGTCGCGAAGCCCGCCGGCGCGTGCGCGGCGGCGGGCTTGGACACGTACAACGTCCTGGCGGTCGGCCCCTAGGCGGGGACCTGTTCCTTCTTGACGTCGACACCCTCCTCGAGGTGACCCTCGAGGGAGACGTTCGGCAGGATCCGGTCCAGCCAGCCCGGCAGCCACCACGCCTTGTCACCGAGCAGCGTGACCACGGCGGGGGCGACGATCAACCGGACGATCAACACGTCGATGAGAATCGCGAGGCCGAGCCCGACCCCGAACATCTTCGAGATCACGTCGTCGGTGAGGACGAACGCGAGGAAGACCGACGACATGATCAGTCCGGCGAACAGGACGACCTTGCCGATCCGCGCCATCCCGTGGATGACGGACTCACGCGGGCGGTCGCCCTCGTTGTAGGCCTCGTGCATCCGGCTGAGCAGGAAGACGTTGTAGTCCATGCTCAGCCCGAACAGGATCGCGAACATCATCACCGGGATGAACGAGATGATCGGGACACCGCTCTCGACGCCGATCAGGCTCGCGCCGACGCCCTCCTGGAACACCGCGGTGACCACGCCGTACGCGGCGCCGATCGACAGCAGGTTGAAGACCGCGGACACCAGCGGGATCAGCAGCGAGCGGAACGCCATCATCAGCAGGAGGACCGACAGGCCGATGACGATCGCGATGAACACCGGCAGGCGCGCGGCCGTCTTCTCGGAGAAGTCGACGAACCCGGCGGTGTTGCCGCCGACGTAGACCTTCAGCGGCGTGCCTTCGGTGGCGCCCGGGAGCACGTCCTCGCGGAGGGTGTCGAGCAGCTCGGTGGTGCGCTCGTCCTGCGGTGAGGTCTCCGGGATCGCCGTGATGGTCGCCATCTCGCCGTCCTCGCTGGGCGCCGGCGGCGTGACCGCGGCCACGCCCGGGGTGTCCTCGACGGCGGCGACGATCGCCTGCAGCTGCTGCTCGGTCTCCGCCGCGCCCTTCGGCGTGTCGACGGCGAGCAGGAACGGGCCGTTGGAACCCGCGCCGAACGCGTCGCTCAGGCGGTCGTAGGCAACGCGCTGCGTGCGCTCCTCGGGCTGGTTGCCGTCGTCGGGCTGGCCGAGACGCAGGTTCGTCATCGGGAACGCGAAGATCATCAGGATCAGGACGCCCGCGGCGATGGACAGCCACGGCCGCGCGGTGATCATGGTGCCCCAGCGCTCGAACCCGCGCGAGGGCAGGACGTGCTCGGGCTTCTTGGGCTTCAGCCACTTGGCGAACGCCCCGATCATCACCGGCAGGAACGTCAGCGCGGAGACGACGACTGCCGCGACGCCGATGGCCGCGCCGATGCCCATCTTGCCGATCATCGGGATGCCGATGGCCAGCAGGCCTGCGATCGCGACCATGACGATGAGGCCCGCCGCGACGACCGCGGAGCCGGCCGTGGCGGCGGCCTTTCCGGACGCGTCGCGCACGGAATCGCCCGCCGCGACCTGCTCGCGGAATCTGGCGAGGATGAGCAGCGAGTAGTCGATGCCCGCGCCGAGGCCGAGCATCACCGCGATCGTCGCGGCGAACTCCGGCAGGCCGAGCGGCTTGGCGAGGATCGCCAGCAGCATCTGGCCGACCATGACGCCGAGCAGCGCGCCGAGGATCGTCGCGCCCATCGCCGCGAGCGAGCGGAACAGGAAGGTCAGGAGGATGATCGCCAGCGCGACGCCGATGAGCTCACCGACGGGGGCCTCCTGCTGCTGGCTGGCGTCGATGACGGTGCCGCGCAGCGCGACCTCGACGCCGGAGGCCTCGGCGGACCGGGCGGCCTCCTCGAGCGCCTCGCCGTCCTCCTTCTCGATGTCGCCGATGTCCTTGTCGTAGCGGACGTCGACCGCGGCGAGCGCGCCGTCGGGCGAGAGCTGGCCGCCCTCGGCGAACGGGTCTGCGACGGAGGCGACGCCGGGAAGCTCACGCACCTCGCCGAGCGCCTGTGTGACGCCGGCCTTCGCTTCGGCGTCGGTGATCTTGCCGTCCGCGTTGAAGAAGACGAGCGTGGCGTCGCCGCCGGCGAGCGCCGGCGTGTGGGCCCGGAAGAGGTCGATCGCCTCCTGCGACTCGGTGCCTGGTACGTCCCAGTCGTCCGGAGCCGGACTGGATGTACCAGCGAGGACGCCGAGGAGCACGACGGTGGCGATCGCAGCGACGAGGCTGCGCTTCCAGTGGTGAGTGAGCGTGCGGGCCATCCGCGCGAGAAGACGAGACATGGCGAGGCAGAATATCACACTGACTGCAAAATTTCGTTTCCCGCAACGTTGCACCCGGTGTTACAATCCCAGTGGTCACATGCCGCATCCCCTGGGTCTGAGAGAACGCAAGAAGCAGCAGACGCGCGAGACGATCGTCCGCTGCGCCATGGAGCTGTTCGCCGAGCGCGGGTTCGACGCGACGACGATCGCCGACATCGCCGAGGCTGCGGACATCGCGCCGCGCACGTTCTTCGGGTATTTCCCGTCGAAGGAAGCCGTGGTGTTCCACGACTTCGAGGAGATGTTCGCGGACTTCGAGACGCGTCTGCGTGCGCGACCGAAGGACCAGACCGCGTTCGAGGCGCTGCGCGCGTGGATCGTCGAGATGATCACGCGGGCCGAGGAGAACGGCGAGACGGCGATGGAGGATCAGCGCCGCTGCCTCATCCACGACACGCCGTCGCTCGACGCCCATGAGCGGGCGAACATGGGCCGCTTCCACGAACTGCTGACGGAATGCGTCGCGGCCGACCTCGACGTGCCGGCCGACTCGCTGCGGGCGAACATGGTCGCGGCGGCGGCCGTGGCCGCGCTGGAGTCGCTGCGCGAGCTGAAGGACGACGACACGTCCGGCCCGGAGCAGGCCATCGCCGTCATGGACGAGGTCCTGGTGTTCCTGGTCGGCGGCCTCGATGCGCTGAGAGCCACTTCAGAGGCGGTCGCAGCCTCCGACTAGGGGGGCATGCCTTCGTTCTGCCTTCGCGCGGGCCTCACCACCCTTGCGGTCACCCTCGGCCTCGCGGCCCCGGCCTCCGCGCTGGAGGTCCAGGTCGTCAACAACTCCGGCGTCGACCCGTCCCAGGTCTGGCTCAGCCTCTACAACGGCCCGAGCGCCGACGGCCAGCTGCCGAACAACACGCCGGTCCAGCTCAGCTCGCTGACAAACTCGTCGTTCTCCCTGAACGCCATCACGGCGGGCCGGCTGTACGTCGCGTACGGCGACACGGGGGTCGACATCAACACGACGACGAGCACCCCGATCCGCAACGACAAGGTCGAGTTCACGAACCCCGGCGTGGCGAACCTCACGGCGGTCGACTACTTCGGCATCCCGATGGACCTGCAGACGCTCGACAGCTCTGGCACGGTCCTCGAGACGCTCGCCTACCGCTGCTACACGAGCACCGTCGCGGGCGCGCTCCAGGCGCTGCCCGGCGGCACGGCGAGCGTCATCAAGACGAGCGCCGGCGGGTTCTCGAAGGTGATGTCGCCGCTGCTCTCCAACACGTGGCCCCTGATGACCGCCTACGTGCAGTCCATGTCCGGCCAGGCCATCACGGTCGACAGCGTGTACGACGGCAGCGCCGCGCTCGGCCGCCCCGCGCAGACCGCGGACATGACCGGCACGTTCGGTCCGGACGGCGCATTGACGCTGACCGGCACGATCACGACGCCGTCGACCGGTGCCGTCGCGCAGAACCAGACACTGCAGATCAGCGGCGACTCCATGGCCGCCGCCGTCTACACGAACAACGGCACGTACCTGAAGAACGGCGCCGCGGGCGCGGTGGGCGACAACGACGTCTTCTCGGTCATCTACCGCGACGTGGTCGCCGGGTTCGCCCTCGGCTACTGGGGCGGCAAGTACGGCAACACGTCGTCGGCGTGGCTGCGCCAGCCACCGTTCACCGCGGCGTGGACGACCCCGCCGCCGTTCACCCCGTACTACCACCAGTACGGCGCGACCATCACCGAGTACAGCGACGCCTACGGGTTCCCGTTCACCGACCTGTCCCCGACGACGGTGCAGGCGGGCCTGACCTCCGACGTGGCGACGATGCGGGTCACGCTCAACCCGGACACCGGCCCGAACGTGGCGGGCTGCGCGGGCGCGTCGACGCCCGGCACCGACCCGCCGCCTCCGGCCACGACGACGCCGGTGCCACCGACGCCGCCCGCCGTCAACCCCGCGCCCCCCGCTGCCACCGAGCCCGTGACCGTCGTCCCGCCGAAGCGCACGACGACGGGCCGCGCGTCGGCGATCGTCGAAGCGCGGTCGGTGCGGCTGGACGCGCGCGGGCGGCTCGTGGTGCCGGTGCGCTGTGACGGCGACCCGTGCCGCGGCGAGCTGGAGCTCGTGGCGAAGGTCAAGGGGAAGGCGAAGCCCAAGAAGCGCACGAAGAAGCCCGCGCCGTCGCGGCTCGTGACGGTGGGCACCGCGCGGCTGGCCGTGGCCGAAGGTAGGACCGAGCGGGTCCTCGTCAAGCTCACGAAGGACGGCCGGGCGCTGCTGCGACGCGGCGGCCGCCGCGGGCTCGTGACCGCTGCGGTCGTCGAACTGGGCCCGCGGTCGAAGCCGACGACGGTGTCGGTGCGGACCGTGAAGGTGCTGCCGTTCGTCAAGCGCGAGCGCGGGCCGAAGCGCAAGCGCCGCTGACGCCTCGCCCTATTGCCGACGTTTTGCCCGCTGAGCGGGCACAACGTCGGCGTAGGCTCCGGGGTGTGCACGCGACCGGGGCCCTCCGCGACGGCAACGCCACGACGACCGGCCCCACCGACGCCCGCTTCGAGATCGCGTCGATCACGAAGGTGTTCACCGGGATCCTGCTCGCCGACATGGCGCTGCACGGCGAGGTCGCGCTCGACGACCCGCTGACGAAGCACCTCCCGTCCCCCCGCCCCGCGTGGCGCCACCGGCCACCCACGCTGCTGGAGCTCGCCACCCACCGCAGCGGCCTGGCGAACACCCCGCGCGCCATGCGCCGCCGCGAGCTGCTCACCGCGACCGGGATGTCGACCCGCGACCCCTGGGCGGGCGTGAGCGCCGCCGACTACCCGCGGCTCGTCGCCGCCGAGTCCCCGCGCACCCGGCCAGGCGGGCGCGTGATCCGCTACTCGAGCATGGGCATGGGACTGCTGGGCGACGCCCTCGCCGCCCGCGCCGGGGTGCCGTACGAGACCCTCCTGCGCGACCGGATCCTCGACCCCTTGGGCATGGCCGCGACCAGCATGTCCCCCGGCGGCCAGGTCCCCGGACACACCCGCGGCGGCCGGCCCGCGCCACCCCTGCGTGACCACATGCCCGCGGCGGGATCACTGCGCTCGACCGTCGACGACATGCTGCGCTTCCTGCGCGCCTGCCTCGACCCGCCCACGCCCGCGTTCGCCCTCGCCGCCCAGCCCTACGCGGGCGGGCGGATGAAGGTCGGCCTCGGCTGGTTCGTCGTCGCCCACCCGCGCAAGCCGCGGATCGTCTGGCATAACGGCGGGACCTGGGGCTTCCGCAGCTTCACCGCGTTCCGGCCCTCGACCGGGGAGGCGGTCGTCGTGCTCAGCGACACCGCAAAGAGCGTCGACAAGCTGGGGTTCACCCTGCTGGAGTCCTAGTCGAACACCGCCTGGCGGGGCGTCCGCGGGTTCGCAGGACGCGGCCTTGACTTCAACCGTGCTTGAAGTCCTACGGTCCCGGCCATGACTCCCTGCGCCACCACGATCGACCTCGCGGCGTACCGGCGGCGGGTCGGCCTGCACGCGGGTCCCCTCCCGCCCACCGTCGCCACGCTGCGCCGGCTGCACCGCGCGCACGTCGACGCGATCCCGTTCGTCAGCGTCCAGTCGGCGCTCGGGATCGTCCCCGATCTGGATCTCGAGACCCTCGAGCGGCGTCTCGTCACCGACGGCCGCGGCGGCTACTGCCTGGAGCACGTGACGCTCTACGCGGCGGTGCTCGACTGCCTGGGCTTCGCGCCCGCCCTCCGGCTGGCGGCCGTCGGTGGGGGTATGGCGACGCACCTCACGGTGCTCGCACAGCCGAGTGACGATCCGCGGCCGTGGATGAGCGACGTCGGGTTCGGCGTCGGCATCCTCGAGCCCCTGCCGGTGCCGAACGAGGCCGGGCCCGGCGAGCCCGTCCGGCGCGGCATGTTCGAGCACCGGGTCGACCGGGCCGACGACGCCCTGGTGCTGCGCGAGCTCGGCGCCGACGGCTGGCGGGAGCTGCACGTCAGCGCCGACACCGCCGTCACCGTCGAGGAGATCGCGGAGGCCAACCGGCAGGTCGCGACCGCGTCGTGGTCGCCGTTCGCCGGCCGGCTCATCGCGATGCGCACGGACGACGAGTCGCGCGAGCGGCTGCGGGGGACGCAGTACGAGATCACCCTCGGCCGCGCCGCTGCCCGCACCACCGAGCTTTCGCCGGCGGAAGCCGTCGAGGTCCTCCAACGGCGCTTCGGGGTGGCGCTCGACCCGCAGGAGCGGTCAGCGCTCGTGGAGCTGCTCGACGCCGCGGGCTGAGCCGCACGCCTTCGAGCGTCGGCTCCCCGCGCAGAGGCCCCACGGGCGTGACGGCGTGTTCAGGCCTACCGCACCGTGAACCGGACCCGACCCGAACGCCGGCCCGCATCGGTCTCCACGCTCAGCGTCACGCGGTACTGCCCACGTCCGAGACGCTTGCCGCCGACCTTCGTCGTGACCTTCACCGCGTTCGCGCCCGTGCGGCCCGGCACCGTCCGGCGCGCGACCGTGACCCACGTGCAGCCCTTGCCCTTGCAGACCCGGCGTTCGTACACCGTCCGGATCGAGGCCGCCGACGGCAGCGTGAGTCGCACCTCGAAGGCCCGGGTGGCGCAGCCGACGCGGCAGAGGCTGGTGCTGCCCTTCCGGCGCACCGGCAGCGCGGGCGGGGGTGCGGCCTCCTCGTCCTCCTCGGCCTCGTCCTCTTCGCCGTCGACCTCGTCCGTGGTGTCGTCGACCGGGGTCGGGACGACGGGGAGCGGGGTCGGCGTGGGCGTCGGGGTCGGCGGGGGCGCCGGCGGGTCCGGGGCGGGCGGGTCCGGGGCGGGAGGATCGGGCGCAGGTGCGGGGACGAGCGCGAGCGCGTTCGCCGCATTGAGCCGCCCGCCGGTCGCGGTCAGCCCGGCGAGCGAGGCCTTCGCGTCGACCCCCGCCGTGAGATAGCCACGGACCTCGGACCCGCTCAGCGACGGGTTCTTCCCGACGAGGAGCGCCGCCGCTCCGGCGACGTGCGGCGCCGCCATCGAGGTGCCGCTCATGTAGACGTAGCCGGACGTGCCCGCGTCGGCCGAGACGATGTAGTCGCCGGGCGCGAAGAGGTGCACGCTGGTGGCACCGTAGTTCGAGAACGACGCCGGGTCGTCCGTCGAGGTCGTCGCGCCGACGCACAGGACGTTGGCGCCGGGCGTGTTGCACGGGAAGTACGGGTCGACATCGTTGTTCGTCGCGCTGTTCCCGGCTGAGATCACGAACGTCGTGTTCGGATGCTCGGCGACTACCGCCGCGAAGAGGGTGGTGACACTGCCACTGCCCTGCCCGCCGAGGCTCGCGTTGACGACATCGGCGCCGTGGTCGCCGGCATAGTCGAACGCTTCGACGATCCCCGAGACCGCCCCGTTGCCGTTGTCGGCCAGCGCCTTGAGCGGCATTACCTTGGCGTCGGGCGCCACGCCCGCGATCCCCGTGCCGTTGCCCCGCGTCGCCACGATGGTGCCGGCGACGTGCGTGCCGTGGCCGTGGATGTCCTCGGGCACCGCGTCACGCGCGATGAAGTCGTAGCCGGCCACCGTGCGGCCGACCAGGTCCGGGTGTGCGACGTCGACGCCGGTATCGACGACGGCCACGACCGCACCCGAGCCGGTGCTGGTGGCCCACGCCTCGGGCCCGTCGATGTCGGCATCGGCGGTCCCCGGCGTGAAGACGGTCTGCCCGGTGTTCTCCAGGCCCCAGAGGAGGTTCCAGTGGGTGTCGTTCGTCGCGGTCGTCGACAGCACGACATCGGGCGCGGCGGCGACGACGTCGGGATCGGCCTCCAGCGCGTCGAGGGCGTCCGCGAGGTCCCCGTCCTCGGCGCGCACCACCTCGGCGTTGGCGACGCGGAGCATGCGGACGTGATCGACCTCGGCGTCGGCGCGCAGCTCGGTGCGCTCGGCGGCGGTGAGTCCCGGCTCGCGGATGACGACGATGTCGCGGAGGCCGTCGCGCTCGAGCTCTTCGGGGGTGGTCGCTGCGCCCGCGGGGGCGGGGAGGACCAGCACAGCGGCAAGGATGACGAAGGCGAGGCGGGCCACGGGTGGTCTGTCGGCAGTGCGTCGCCCCGACAGGCGGGTTCTTCATCGCAACGGACGGGTTTTCGATCTATTGGCCCGCGCGCGTTCCTCGACCCTCTCGCGACCTGATGCGGGTGTGCCTGACGTCAGGACGCCCGCCCGATCAACGACCATGGCCGTGCCGTGCTCCACGTCCATCGCTCTCACCGCGCCGACGCGCTCGCTGACGTCCTCGGCGACGTCTTCGCCGCCGCCCCCGCGGACCCGTTCACCCCCGAGGTGGTCGCAGTCCCCACGCGTGGCGTCGAGCGCTGGCTGACCCAGACGCTGTCGCTGCGCCTGGGCGCCCGGCCCGGGCGGTCCGACGGCGTGGTGGCCAACGTGCGGTTCCCTTCGCCGCGGGAGATCGTCGACGACGCGGTCGCCGCGGCGTGCGGGGTCGATCCGGCCGCCGATCCCTGGCGGGGCGAGCGGGTGGTCTGGCCGCTGCTGGAGGTCGTCGACGACTCGCTCGAGGAGGACTGGCTCGCGCTGCTGGCCCAGCATCTGCGTGACGTCGCCCCCGAGGATGACGACCCGGCGGCGCGCCGGCCGCGCCTGGCGGCGGTCCGCCACATCGCCGGGCTGTTCGACCGCTATGCGCTGCACCGGCCGGAGATGGTGCGGGCGTGGGCTTTGGGCTCCGACGTGGATGGCGCGGGCGCCCCGCTGCGGGACGACGCGGTGTGGCAGGCGTGGTTGTGGCGGGCCTTGCGGGCACGGATCGGGACGGAGAGCGCTGCGGAGCGTCTGCCGGGCGCGCTCGCGGGCGTGCGCGCGGAACCGGCGCTGCTGGACCTGCCGGCGCGGCTGGCCGCGTTCGGCCTCACCCGGCTGCCGGGCGCGCACCTCGAATTGCTGCGCGCGCTGGCCGAACACCGCGACGTCCACCTCCTCGTCCTGCATCCTTCCCCCGTGTTGTGGGACCGGGTGGCGGCGGCACCCGCGCCTGCGTCGCGGCTGCGGGCGGAGGACCCAGCGGTCGCGCTCCCGCAGAACCGGCTGCTCGCGTCGTGGGGACGGGACGTGCGCGAGCTCCAACTGGTCCTCGGCGAGAACGCGCGTCAAGAAACGGGCGCTGAGCGACTCGAACCTGCGGCCGATTCACTCCTCGGCCGGCTCCAGGCCGGTGTCTTCAACGACCGCCCACCGGTGGACGGCCCGGCCGACGACACCGTCCAGATCCACGCCTGCCACGGCCGCGCCCGCCAGGTCGAGGTCCTCCGCGACACCATCCTCCACGCCCTGGCGAACGACCACACGCTCGAGCCCCGCGATGTCGTCGTCATGTGCCCGGACATCGAGACCTTCGCCCCACTCATCCGCGCGACCTTTGGCAGTACCGCCCCCGGCGAAGCCCCGGCCCCCGGCCTGCCACCCGACCTCCATGTCCGCCTCGCCGACCGCAGCCTGCGCCAGACCAACCCGATCCTCGGCACCATCAGCCGCCTGCTCGAACTGGCCGACGGGCGGATGACCGCGTCCGACCTGCTCGACCTCGCCGACCGCCCCCCGGTCCGCCGCCGGTTCCAGCTCGACGATGACGACCTCTCCCGCATCGAAGGATGGACCCGCGACGCCGAGATCCGCTGGGGCCTCGACGCCCACAACCGCGCGCGCTTCAAGCTCGACAAGGTCGACGCGAACACGTGGGCCGCGGGCGTGAACCGTCTCCTGCTCGGCGTCGCGATGACCGACGACCCAGGCCACCTCATCGGCGGCGTCCTCCCCGTCGACGACGTCGGCAGTGGCGACATCGAGCTGGCCGGCAAGCTCGCGGAGTTCGTCGACCGGGTCCGCACCATCGTCACGACGTTCGAGCACCCGCGCCCCCTCGACGCGTGGGCGGTCGAACTCGAACGCGCCGCCGACCTGCTCTGCGACACCACCGAGCGCGACGCCTGGCAGCGCGGCGAGCTGGGCCGCATCCTCGCGCGGGCGATCGAGGGCGGCGGCGAGACCCGCCCACTGGCGCTCGCCGAGGTCCGCGGCCTGCTCGCCGACCGCCTCGCCGGCCGCCCCACCAGCGCCAACTTCCGCACGGGTCATCTGACGTTCTGCACGCTGCACCCGATGCGCTCGGTCCCCCACCGGGTCATCGCCCTGCTGGGCCTCGACGACGGCGCCTTCCCCCGCGCGGCGCCGCGCGACGGCGACGACCTCGTCCTCGCCCAGCCCTTCATCGGCGACCACGACGGCCGCACCGAGGACCGCCAGCTGCTCCTCGACGCGCTCATGGCCGCCGAGGACCGCCTGATCATCACCTACACCGGCAACGACGAGCGGACGAACGCGCCGCTGCCGCCCGCGGTGCCCGTCGGCGAGCTGCTCGACGTCATCGGCACCGACATCGTGCAGCGCCACCCGCTCCAGCCGTTCGACCCGAAGAACTTCCGCGCCGACGCGCCGCTCAGCTTCGACGGGATCGCGCTGGAGGGCGCCCGCGCGCTGACCGGCCCGCGGGTCGCGCCCGCACCGTTCCTCCCCGAGCCGCTCCCGCCGCTGCGCACCGACGTCATCGAGGTCGAGGAGCTCGTCCGCTTCCTCCAGGCCCCCGCGCGGGAGCTGCTCCGCCGCCGGCTGGACGTGCGGTTCTTCGAGGTGGAGGACGACCTCGACGACGACCTGCCCGTCGAGCTCGACGGCCTGGAGAAGTGGAAGGTCGGCGACCGGCTCGTCAGCGCGGTGCTCGCCGGCCACCCGATGGACGCGGCGATTGCGGCCGAGCGGGCGCGCGGCGGGCTGCCCCCGGGCAAGCTCGCCGAGCGGGCGGTCGACGAGGTGCGCGGCACGGCGCAGCGGATCGTCGACGCGGCGAACGCGAACCTGTCGGCGCGCACGGAGCGCGGGGCGGTCGACGTGCGGGTGCCGCTCGCCGACGGGCGGATCATCAGCGGCACGATCAACGGCGTCGCGGGCGACCGGCTGGAACTCGTGACGTACTCGACGGTCGCGGCGAAGCACCGGCTCGCCGCGTGGGTCCGGCTGCTCGCGCTGACCGCCGCGTACCCGGACCGACCGTTCACCGCCGTGACGCTGGGCCGCGCGGGCCGCGGGAAGGTCCTGCTCGCCAAGCTGCGCCGCCCGGACGACGCGCTGGTGCAGCTCGAACGGCTCGTCGCGCTCATGGACATCGGGCTGCGCGAGCCGGTGCCGCTGGCGTGCAAGACGTCGGAGGCCTACGCGTCGGCGGTCCGCCGCGGGGCGAAGAACGTCGCGCAGGTCACCGAGAAGGCGTGGGACGGCACGTGGAACTTCCCCGGCGAGGCGCACGACCTCGAGCACCAACGGGTGTTCGGCGGGGTGCTGTCGGTCGCGGAGCTGGCCGGCGAACCGGCCCGCCCCGAGGAGTCCGGCGAGGGCTGGGACGAGCGCCCGCCGTCGCGCTTCGGCCGCTGGGCGCTGCGGGTCTGGCTGCCGCTACTGGACTGCGAGACCCGGGACGAACTCCAGTGACGGGCGCCTTCGATCTGTGCGCGCCTCTGGAGCAGGGCGTCACCGTGCTGGAGGCCAGCGCGGGCACCGGCAAGACGTACACGATCGCGGGGCTGGCGGCCCGGCATGTCGCCGCCGGGCTGCCGCTCGAGCAGCTGCTCGTCGTGACGTTCACGCGCATGGCGACCGGCGAGTTGCGCGAGCGCGTGCGCGAACGCTTCGTCACCGCCGAGCGGGCGCTGAGCGCGGTGCTGGCGGGCGGGTCGGTCCCGGAGGACGACGACCTTGCGGCGTTCCTGGCCGAGGAGGACGTCGAGGTGCGCCGCGACCGCCTGGCCCGCGCGGTCGCGAACTTCGACAACGCGACGATCACCACCACCCACGGCTTCTGCCTGGAGGCGCTCGGCAGCCTGGGCTTCACGGGCGACGTCGAGCGCGACTCGGTCTTCGTCGAGGACGTCTCCGACCTCATGGACGACGTCGTCAACGACCTGTTCGTCCGCCGCTTCTACGGCGAGCGCCCGGTCTTCGACCGCCGCGAGGCGATGGCGATCGCACGGGCGGCGATCGAGCATCCGACCGCGCGGCTGGTCCCCGACGACGCGAGCCCCGACACCCACGCCGCCATGCGGGTGCGGCTGGCGGGCGCGGCGCGCGCCGAGCTGGAACGGCGCAAGCGGATCGGCTCGCTGCTGACGTTCGACGACCTGCTGACCCGCCTGGACAGCGCGCTGCGCGACCCCGAAGGCGGCGACCAGGTGGCCGCGCGGCTGCGCGAGCGCTACCGCGTGGTCCTCGTCGACGAGTTCCAGGACACCGACCTGGTGCAGTGGCGGATCATGCAGCGCGCGTTCGATCACCCCGACGGGACGCTCATCCTCATCGGCGATCCCAAGCAGGCGATCTACGCGGTCCGCGGCGCCGACGTCTTCGCCTACCTGGAGGCCGCGCGCACGGCGTCGGGGCGCGGCACGCTGGATGTCAACTGGCGCAGCGACCAGCGCCTGCTCGACGCCTACGACCTGCTGTTCCGCCGCGCCCGCCTCGGCCACCCCGACATCGAGTACCGGCCGACCCGCGCGACCCCGGAGCACGTCGCGCCGCGGCTGGACGGCGCGCCGGTGGCGGCGCCGCTGCGCGTCCGGATCGTCGACCGCCGCGCGGCCGGACTGACGAAGCGCGGCTTTGCGACCAAGCCGCGCGTGCGCTCGCTGATCGCCGCAGACCTGGCGCAGGACGTCGTCGCGCTCCTGGCGTCCGGCGCGACGATCACGCGCGGTACGACCGGCGACGCGCGGGTCGTCAAGCCCGGCGACATCGCGGTCCTCACGCGGCGCAACGCCGACGCGCTGTCCGTGCAGGAGGCGCTGGCCGCAGCCGGGGTGCCGGCGGTGATCGCGGGCGCAGGCAGCGTGTTCGCCACCGACGCGGCGCGCGACTGGCTCGCGCTGATGGAGGCCCTGGAGCGCCCGTCGTCGGTCGCCCGCGTCCACGCCGCGGCGCTGACCCCGTTCCTCGGATGGACGGCGGCTGAGGTCGCGTGCGCGGAAGACGACGCGTGGGAGGACGTCCACGACCGGCTACACACGTGGGCGGAGGTGCTGCGCACCAACGGGGTCGCAGCGCTCATGCAGGCGATCACGGTGGAGGCGTCGCTGCCGCGGCGGATCCTGTCCCGGGAGGACGGCGAGCGGCTGCTGACCGACCTGCGCCACATCGCCCAGCTCCTGCACGCCGAGGCGATGGACGACGGCCTGGGCGCGGCCGCGCTGACGCAGTGGCTGCGCCGCCGGATCGTCGAGGCGCAGACCGAGGGC
>SYBY01000376.1 GCA_005788585.1 Actinomycetota bacterium
AACCGGTGACGGTGGCACCGAGCGCCCGGGCGACGATCGCAAGACCGCTCATCCCGGCACCGCCCAGGCCGACGAAGTGCAGGCGCCGGGCCGACCACGCAGACATGGCGCGGCAGGCTACTCGGCGGGGGCGACCGCAGGACGCGTGGGCGCCGGGACCTCGCCCGTCGACGCCGCGATCCAGCCGTCGACGAGCATGCGCCAGCCACGGGCCAGCCGCGCGGGCTCGAAGCCCTGGGCCCGCCGGAAGCGGTACGAGCCCGGGTTCAAGGCGTCGAGCAGCAGCTCGGCCCCGAGCTCGGCGTCGCCGTCGGGTGTCGCGTCGCTCAGCAGCACCACGAGATGGGTGCGGTAGAGCTGCCACGGCGGGCTGCTCTTCAGTCCGCCGCCCTCCGCCGCGACGGCCAGCAGGCCGCTGTGCCGTTCGAGCAGTTCCAGGTAGGCCTCGCCGAAGGCGTGCAGCCGCTCCCGCGCCGGTGCCCCCGGCCCCAGCGGCGCCGCGCCGCGGATCATGGCCTCCTGCAGGCGGCGGTCGTCCTCGTCGAGGAGCGACAGCGCCAGCCCGGCCTTGTCGCCGAACCGGCGGTAGAGCGTCCCCTTGCCGACGCCGGCCAGCTCGGCCACGTCGTCCATCGAGACGTTGTCGGCCCCGCGCTCGGCGAACAGCCGGGCCGCGGCGCACAGGATCCGCTCGCGGTTGCGCGCCGCGTCAGCCCGCTCGACGGGAGCGGCCGGGGCGGCGGTCAGCGGCAGCGGGTCCATGATGGAGCCATTCTGACCGCTCGCCCGGCCGTCGTGCGGACACATGGCCGATCACCCGACCTTCGCGCCTTCCGCCAGCGCGACCAGATCCGTCAGCACGCCCTGCAGCGCGTCGCGCTGTTCGGGGTCGATCGGGAGTCCCTGGTCGTCGAGCGTCTCGTGGGCCTGCCCGACCGGCAGCTCCACGTCGAGGACGTTCGCGCCGGCGAACTGGACGGCCTTGCGGAGCTGGTCCTGCGCCCAGATGGCGCCGAACAGCCCGGTGCTCGCGCCGATGGCGGCGACCGGCTTGCCCTTCAGGGCGTTGTCGGGATAGGGCCGGGACAGCCAGTCCACGGCGTTCTTCAGCTGGCCGGGGATGCCGGCGTTGTACTCAGGGGTGACGAAGAAGACGGCGTCGGCTTCCTCGACCTTCGCGCGGAACGCCTCGACGGCGGGCGCGGGAGCGGACTCGTGGTCCTCGTCGAAGGGCGGAACGTCACGCAGGCCATCCCACACCTCGAGCTCCGACCCGGGCGGCAGCAGATCCGCTGCCGCCCGGAGCAGGCGCGTGTTGTGGGAATCGCGGCGCAGACTGCCCGAGATACCCAAGATCTTCATGGCTAGGCCTGGGCCACGAACTCGACGTGGATGCTCAGGGTGACCTCGTCGGCGAGCACGCTGCCACCCTTGGGCAGCGGCGCGTTCCAGGTGAGGCCCAGCGCGTTCTTGTCGACCGTCGTCTCGAGCTCGATGGCGCCGACCGCGGCACCCGTGAGGCCCTCGACGGGCTCGGTGTACGTGCCGGTGGCGACGACGTCGACCGTGTTGTCCTTGACGGTCAGCTTGCCCTCGACGCGGGCGGTGCCGTCGGCGTCGAACGCGACGTTCGTGCTCGAGAACGTGATCTCCGGGTAGTTCGCGGCGTCGAAGAACTCGGGCGAGAGGACGTGCGCGCGGAACTGCTCCGGCTGCACGATGGCGATGCTCTCGGCCTTGGCGGCGCCCTCGATCTTGACCTCGCCGTTCTCGTCGGCGACGAGCGTGGCGCTGACGTCACCGAAGGAGGAGCGGAAGGTGCTGACGATGTGCTTGACGGCGAACCCGAAGCTCGAGTGGACCGGATCAGCGGTGTAGGTGCCGGGGGCGAAGGGCTTGACGGCTGTGGTGCTCATGACGGGTGGTACCTCGGTGTCTCGGTGGTCGTGCGGACTCCAGTCCGCTTTCCAATACGAGAACCATAGCGGACCCCAGTCCGCTTTCGATAGTTGCACGCGCAATTTGGCACGCAAACGCTCACCCAAGCCGCCGAACGGCAGATCGAGGTGGCTAGAGCGACGTGGATCTGCCGGTCAGCGCGACGTGGCGGCAGCCGTGACCTGTGCAGCGATCGCACGCGCAGCATCAGGACGCGCCAGCGACGCTGAGGCGTCGGCCATCGCGCGCAGGCGCTCGGCGTCGCCGAGCAGCTCGTCGACGAGCGCCCGCAGGCCCTCAGCCGTCAGCTCGTCGTCGCGCACCACCACCGCCGCGCCCGCATCGACCATCCACCGCGCGTTCGCGGTCTGGTGGTCGGCGGCCGCGTGCGGATACGGCACGAGGATCGCGGGGAGCCCGTGGGCGGCGACCTCGAAGATCGACCCGCCCGACCGTGCGACGCACAGGTCCGCCGCGGCCAGTGCGGGAGCGAACGGCGCGATGTACGCCCGCAGGTCGTAGCCGGGCGGCGGCGGGTCCCCTAGCCGCTCGGCCAGCATGTCGTGGTCGCGGGTGCCGCACGCGTGCAGGACGCGAAAGTCACCCCCGGCCAGCCCGTCGACGGCCGCGAGGTTCACGGATCGCGCGCCCAGCGAGCCGCCGAAGACCAGGACGCAGCGCTCGCCGTCGGCCAGGCCGAACTGCGCGCGGGCCGCCACCCGGTCGGTGTAGGGCGCAGGCACGGGCCGCCCCGTCACGACATACGGCGCGCCCTCCCGTCCGGCAAGCGGGAACGCCAGGCACATCGCTCGCGCCCGGCGGGCAAGCAGCTTGTTCGACACGCCCAGGTGGCTGTCGGCCTCTGTGAGCACGAGCGGGATCCGGCGCAGCACGGCAGCGATCCCCACCACCCCGGCCACGTATCCCCCGCCGCCCATCACGGCATTGGGCTTGATCCGGCCCAGCAACCGCCACGCCGACACCACCGCCCCCACCGCCATGACGGCCGCCTTCGCCGCCTTCAGCGGGTTCGTCCGGCTCAGTCCCTGGACGCGGAGGCGATGCAGCTCGTACCCGGCCTCGGGGACGAGCGCGACCTCCGCGCGCTCCCCGCCGGCGAAGACGACCTCGGCGCCGTCAGCCCGCAGCTCGTCGGCGACCGCCAGTGCGGGCACCACGTGCCCCGCCGTTCCTCCCGCTGCGATCACGATCCGCATGAGGCGGGGATCCTTGCGCCTTTTCCGGCGGCGCGACGGCTCGTAGCTGCAACGCACCCCGTGACGCGATGTTCAACAGCACACCCATCGCCGCCAGGAGCACGGTGATGGAGGTCGAGCCGTTGGAGACGAACGGCAGCGGCTCGCCCGTGAGCGGGGCCAGGCCGAGTACGGCGAAGACGTTCAGCAGCGCCTGGCCCACGATGAGCGAGGTGATGCCCGCGGCGAGCAGCCGCTCGTACTGGCTGCGCGCGCCCTTGGCGGTCCGCAGCCCGGCGTAGGCGATGAGGCCGTAGAGCGTGAGCAGCGCGAGGATGCCGATCAGGCCGAGTTCCTCGCCGATGACGGCGAGGATGAAGTCCGTGTGGGCCTCGGGCAGGTAGTGGATCTTCTGCACCGACTGGCCCGGGCCGAGCCCGAACAGCCCGCCGCTGCCGACCGCGATCTGCCCCTGCACGGCCTGGAACCCCGCGCCGCCGGCGTCGGCCCACGGGTCGAGGAAGCTCATGAGGCGCGCCCGCCGGTAGGGCTCGAGGAACGCCGCGAGCGCCACGATCAGCCCCGCCGACCCCAGCAGCTTGCCGAGCACGCCCATCGGGGCACCCGCGATGAGCAGCAGCGCCAGGGTCGTGAAGCCGATGATGATCGCGGTGCCGAGGTCGGGCTGGGAGGCGATGAGCAGACACGCGAGCCCGACCACGATCAGCAGCGGGCTGACCAGGGTCTTCACGCTGTTCATGCGCTTCGGGCGCTCGGCCAGGAACTGCGCCATGTAGATGACGATCGCCAGCTTCATGATCTCCGACGGCTGGAACGTCAGCGGGCCGACACCGATCCACCGCTGCGCGCCGTTGACCTCGACGCCGATGCCCGGCACCTTCACAGCGAGGAGCAGGCCGAATGCGGCGACGAGCAGCACCGGCGTGAACCGCCGCACGATGTCCAGCCCTCCCCGCGAGAGGATGTGCATGACGAGCAGGCCCACCGCGCCGTACGCCAGGTACTTCACGAGGTAGCCCGTGCCGTCGCCGCCGTCCAGGACATTCGGGGCGCTCGTGGCGCTGAAGACCATCACCGCGCCGAAGGCGAGAAGACAGAGGGTCGCCGTCAGGAGCAGGTTGTGCTCGACGGGATACTGGCGGCGACGGGGTTCTGCCATCAAGCGGAAGTTCGACGCTCGTCGACCAGCTCCTTGAAGC
>SYBY01000377.1 GCA_005788585.1 Actinomycetota bacterium
ACCGCTCCCGACTTCGGAGTCTCCTCAACCAGCTCGCGCAAGCGGGTCAACAGCGCCTTCTGTGCAGTGTTCACCCACATACTTTCTCACGCCGGGGCCTGTTGACGTGGCACGACGCCTGCATACGGTCCGGTACGGTCGGTCGCGGAGGGGTCGAAAGCGCTACTGAGGAGGGTCGTCATGAGCACCACCAGCAAGGGGCACACACCGCTGGAGGGCCTGCGAGTCGGAGACCGTGAGCACTATCACGACGGTCCGCCGCACGAGATCTTCCGTCAGTTGCGCGCCGAGTGCCCGGTCCACTGGACCGACGGGATCACGCAGTACCCGGACGAGGACGGCTTCTGGTCGGTCACCACCGCCGACGATGTCCTCGAGGTCAGCCGGGACTGGCAGACGTACTCGTCGGAGATCGGCGGGTTCACCGCGCTGAAGAACGCGATCCTGCCGCTGGAGCTCCAGCAGGCGATGTTCATCGGGATGGACCCGCCCAAGCACGACCGCATCAAGGCGCTCTTCCAGCGCGGGTTCACGCCGGGGCGCATCGCGCAGCACGAGGACGAGATCCGCGCGATCACCATCGAGATCCTCGACGGGCTCGAGGGACGTGAGACGTGCGACCTCGTCAGCGATGTCGCGCAGCCGGTCGTCGCACGGGTCATCGGCAGCTTCATGGGCCTGCCGCCCGAGGACGACGCGGTGTGGGCGAACCTCATGAACACCATCCTCGGCGCGGGTGACCCGGACGCGACGCCCGAGGGCGCGCACATCGTCATGGAGCGCGACGTGCCCGAGGTCTTCCGGCGCTGCGGGGAGCTCATCGCCGCCCGGCGCGAGCATCCCACCGACGACCTGACGAGCGTCCTCGTGCACGCCGAGATCGACGGCGAGCGGCTGGAGGAGCATGAGATCGTCATGGGGTTCTTCCTCCTCATGGCCGCCGGGAACGACAGCACGAAGGCGACGTACTGCAGCGGCATGCGCGCGCTCATGGAGCACCCCGATCAGCGGCAGATGGTGCTCGACGACCCGTCACTCGTGCCCGCCGTCGTCGAGGAGTCCCTGCGGATGTTCCCCGCGTTCGGCCACTTCGCCCGCACCGCGACGAAGGACACCGAGCTGCACGGGCAGAAGATCCGGGCGGGCGAGAAGGTGGTCATGTGGTACCCGTCGAGCAACCGCGACGAGACGCGCTACGAGGACCCCGACCGCTTCGACGTCACCCGCAACCCCGAGCACCAGGCGTTCGGCGCAGGCGGCCGGCACTTCTGCCTGGGGACCGCGCTGGCACGGCTGGAGCTGCGCATCCTCATAGAGGAGACGCTCGCCCGCTTCCCGGAGATGACGATCGAGGACCCGCCGCAGTTCGTCGAGTCCCCGTTCGCCAACCAGCTCAAGACACTCCGGGTCCGCCTGCGATGAACGGGGCGACAACGCGGTCCCAGCGTGCGGACTCGCAGCTGTCGATCCGCCGGAAGTCCCCCTGCACGGCGACGCCGGACAGACGGCCGGTGACCTTCGCGGTCTCCGGCCCGTCGACGACCTGGAGGCACAGCCGTCCCTCCGGGACGGGCGCGAAGTCCTGCGGCGTCAGGCGCCGCGCCGCGGCGCAGCGGTTCGACGTGTCGCTCGCAGTGCACGTGACGAGGATCGTCCGCGGCGCCGCGCCGGGTCGGTCGGTCACGTCGATCCGCAGCTCCACCTGCGGCGGCACCGGCACCGACGCGGGTGTGAGCGTCAGGTCGATCGTGTTGCCCGTGCCCTTGGTCAGTGGGCTGATGAAGGACGTCAGCATCCCGCAGCCCGTCAGGTCGCTGATCGCGTAGGTGCCGGCCAGGCGGCCGCCCTGGAGCGGGTTGAAGCCTGCACCGGAGCGCATCATGGCGACCGACGACGACTTGGTCTCACAGGTGCCGGGCGACACGATCGGCAGGACGCCGAACAGGTAGAGCTGCGGCAGCCTGATCTTGAAGCGGGACTGGGTGGACAGCACGCCGTTCCTCAGCGTGCCGCGGGTCTTGTCCGTCTGGGCAAACGCGATGTCTGCCGTCACCGGCAGCAGGCCCAGCACCTTCAGGCGAGCGCGTGACTGGTTGAGGATCAGGTCGCCGGTGAACTCGCCTGTGGCGATGTTCAGGGTCGGAGCGATCGACCCGCTCAGCGGCACCGTCCCCTCGGTCAGTGCCTTGAGCTGCGACGAACCCTTCAGCGTGAACGGGTAGTTCACGGTCGGGTCCACGGGCTTGGGGATGATGAGCGCGCCGCTGGGGGCCGACACCGCGCCCGCCGCGTCGAACGCCCGCACCCTGATCTCCTGGCCCACCGGGACGGGCGTGAGCGTGGCGGTGGTCACGTTGCCGACCCGGAGGACCTGGTCGCCGTAGAGCACCTCGTACCCGGTGACGCCGACGTTGTCGGTGGAGGGCGCCCAGGAGATCGTGGCCGAGGTCGGCGTCACGTCACCGGGCGAGCCGATGAACGGCGTGCCCGGCGCGGTCGGGGGCACGACGTCGCCCGGACCATCCACCGCGATGTCGACGGTGAAGACCGGCGGCGCCGCCTGTGACGGCGGATCGCACGGGACATCGAACGTGTCCGGGTCGCCATCGCTGTCGACGGGCACGACGGGCGGAAGCACGATCGGCGCGCCATCCGAGCCGACGGCGCGCAGGTTGAAGTCGATCCGGCCGACGTCCAGCGTCCCGGTGCCGGGCTGCGGGAAGGTCAGCGCCGGCGTCGAGCCCTCGAGCAGCAGGACGAACTTCCCGGCGGGGCCCGTGTAGTCCGCCTCGGCGACGGTAAGCGGGATACTGACCGGCAGACTGCCCAGGCCGGGCGCGCGGAAGGTCGCGGACAAGGCGGCGCTGCCCCCGACATCAACGCTGCCGATGAGCTTCAGCGCCTCGGCCACCTCCGCATCCAGCGTGGCCTCCGCGCGGACGCCGATCGCGGGGAAGGGCTCGCCCGCGATCCACGTCCCCGGCGCGTCGGCGTCCACCGTCAGGGACATCGGCTGATTGCCGATGAGCGGGATCTTGCACGAGTACTCGCGATCGGTGTCCGTCTCCGGGATCCGCGGCGTGCGGAAGACGAGATCGCCGCTGGGAGGCGAACTCTGGTACCGGTCGCGTGCCGTGACCCGGATGCGGTACTCGGTGTCGGGGCGCAGTCCGGTCAGGTCGACGGAGGTCGCCGTGCCGGACACGGTCCGCGTCGCGGGGTCCGGCTCGACGGTCGTCACCACGTAGCTCTGGACGCCGACGTTGTCGGTCGAGGCGGCCCACCCGATCGTTGCGGTCGTCGGCGTGACGTCGGTCGCGACCGGCGTGCCCGGGGCCGTCGGCGGCTCGAGATCGTCAGGTGCGGTGCCCTGGACGTCGATGTCGGCGAGCTTGCGATCCTGGTCGGCCGGCGCGAGTGCGCAGACGACGTCGAACGTCTCCGGATCGCCGTCGCTGTCGATCGCGCCGACGGGCGGCAGCACGATGGTGGTCCCGTCCGCACGGCGCGCGCGCAGGTTCAGGCGCAGGGACTCGACCGACACGACGCTCTCGCCGGACGCGATCTCCGGGACGGGCGTGGGCTCCGTCTGACCGGTGGCGACGAGCTCGACCGGCCGCTCCGTGTCGTCGAGCGTGACGGGGGCGATGTCGAGCGACGCCGGGACGTTGAGGTTGAGGCCGAACCCGGTGGCCTTCATGGTGAGGCTCGCGGTCCCCTCCACGCTCCGGGCGCCCATGAGGGCGTAGCCGCGGCGCGTGTCGAGGTTGGTGGTCGTGACCGCGGTGATCTCAAAGGCGGGGGACGGCTGACCGGAGCTCCAGACCGATGGCACGTCGGCGGTGACCTCCAGGCGGTGCTCCTGCGAGGTGATCAGCGGGTACTCACAGCTGTAGGTCTGCGACAGCGTCGCGCCGTGTGCCGGGGCGGCGACGGCTGACGCCGTGGTCGCCAGGACGACGAGGCCCAACATCCTGCTGACGAGACGACGGTGTGCGATCACGGGAGAGCTCCACTCCGGGACTTCTGGGGACCGCGCGAGTCTCTGGTATGGCGCGCCGCCACGCGCAGCGATCACTCATCGGTAGAGGGATAACGATCGCAATCCCAACGCTGGCGGGGGTTCTCGGCCGAGACCCCCGCTCGCAGAACGTCGTCAGCGTGGCACGACGGCGGGCAGCTCCGGAGGCACGCCGCCTGCATCACGGATCAGCTGCGGCCAGACCACCGGGTCGTGCCCGGGGATGATCGGGAAGCCGCGCTGGGCCGCGATCTCCTTGACCCGCATCAGCGACGCCAGCCCCTGCTCGGGCGTCGCGTCGATCAGGCCGCCCGGCGAGATCTCCTGCTCGAAGTTCTCGGTCAGGTCACCCGCGTCGTAGGCGAAGACCCAGCCCTGCCCGTCCTGGGTCTCGATGACGAAGCTCTGGTGCCCGGGTGTGTGGCCCGGGGTCGAGAAGGCGAAGATCCCGGGCGCCAGCTCCTCGTCGCCGTCCATGAACCGCCAGTCGATCTGCGGGTCGTCGTAGTCAATGCGGAACATCCCGTGCTGCTCGGGGCCGGGGTGCGTCATCGCATAGTCGTACTCGGCGCGCTGCACCCAGACCGGCACGCGTGCCTCGAACAGCCGCAGGCACCCCGCGTGATCGTTGTGCAGGTGCGAGAGGAAGATCCGTGTCACGTCCTCCAGGCGCACGTCCCAGGCGGCGAGGGCGTCGATCAGCGCCTCGTCCCCGTCAGGCAGGTACGGCGTGATGGACATGTTGCGGCCGTGCAGGCGCGCGAAGAGCCACGGGTCGCGGACGATGGCACTGTTGATGCCCACGTCGATGAGCGTCCAGCCGTCATCGGTGTCCAGCAGCAGGGCCGGGACCGGCTCGACGAGCATCTCGCCGCTCGTGTCGCCATGGAGCGAGAACGACCGCGGCAAGCGCTCCCAGCCGAGGATGAGCGGGATCACGCGACGGACGCTGCTGGTGGCCATGGAGCGCATCCTGCCAGCCCCGCCCCGAAACGCACAGCGCCCCCGCCACCTGATGGTGACGGGGGCGCCGAGACTGCGTCACACGTGACGCAACCGGACTACGAGGCCGCGGGGGCCTTCGGGGTCAGGTTGATGTCGATCGTGTTGCCGCCACCCTTGGTGAGCGGGCTGATGATGTTGTTCAGCCAGCCGCAGCCCTTCAGGTCGCTGATGCCGTAGGTGCCCTTCAGATTGCCGCCCTGGAGCGGATCGAAGAACGAGCCCGTGGACTTCAGGGACGCGATGGACGCGGACTTCGTCTCGCAGCTCGAAGAGCCGACGATCGGAAGGACACCGAAGAGGTACGCCTTCGGGATCTTGATCTTGAACTTCGACGTCGCCGTCAGGACGCCACCGGCGAGCTTGCCGCGGGTCTTGTCCGTCTGGGCGAAGTCGATGTCCGCCGTGATCGGGAGCAGACCGAGGACGCTCAGGCGCGCCCGGGTCTTGTTCAGGGTGAGGTCGGCCTCGAAGTCGCCGGTGGCGAGCTCGAGGTCGGCGTCAATGCCACCGGACAGCGGCACCGTGCCGCGCGTCAGGTTCTTCAGGGACGAGGAGCCGGCCAGGTTGTAGCCGTACTTCACCGTGCCCGAGGACTCCTCGAGCGTGGTGACCTCGACCTCGGAGCTGAACTCCGACGTCTGGCCGATGGAGTCGACCGCCTGGACCTTGAACTTGTAGGCCGTCTCAGGCGTCAGGCCCGTGACGGTCTTGCTCGTGCCCGTGACCGTGTCGATCTTCACGCCGTCCTGGTACACGTCGTAGCCGGCGACGGAGACGTCGTCGGTGGACGCGGTCCACGACAGGGCGACCGAAGTGGCCGTCGGCGTGCCGGCGAGACCGCTCGGCGTGCTCGGGGCCTGGTCGGTCAGCGTCGTGACCTCGACCTCATCGCTGAAGTCGGAGGTCTGGTCGGCCGTGTCGATCGCCTGCACCTTGAACTTGTAGGCGGTGCTGGAGGTCAGGCCGGTGACGGTCTTGCTCGTGCCCGTGACGGTGTCGATCTTCACGCCGTCCTGGAACACGTCGTAGCCGGTGACGCCGTCGTCATCGGTCGAGGCGTCCCACGTCAACGCGACCGTGGTCAGCGTCGGCTCGCCGG
>SYBY01000049.1 GCA_005788585.1 Actinomycetota bacterium
CGCTCGACGCCGAAGTACGTGCCGAACGCCGAGACGAGGACGAGCGTGTCGGGCGTCGTGCTGCCGCCCGAGCGGTTGCCGACCAGCAGGACGGGGCCGGTGTCCGGGATGTTGCCCAGCCCGCGGACGTCGCCGCGGAAGTACACGCTGGAGACGATCCAGAGCGCGGGCAGGCGCTCACGCACGAAGTCCGGGTCCCGGTCGTCGAGGTCGGGCGCCACCGCGAGACGGTCACGTAGGCCCGATGGCAGCGACGCGAGCTGGCGGAGCGGCCAGATCACGCGGCGGCGACTCGCCGCAGGCGCCGCCGGCGCATGGGCCGGGCGGCGTCGGCGTGGCCGAAGAACCCGTGGAGGAGCTCGTGCGTGAGCTCGGGATGCTCGACCTGCGGCACGTGACCGCAGCCTTCGAGGATGATCTGCTGCGCGTCGGGCAGCCACTCGCGCACGTGACGCGAGAACGCGGACGGCACGAGGCGGTCGTGAGAGCCCCACACGAACATCGCCGGGACCTGCAGCCGCGCGAGACGCGGGTAGAACCCGTCCTTCCCGTACGGCGCCTCGAGGTAGATCTTGCGGGCCGACGAGTACAGCGCCGCGCGGGCCGCCGGGTTGCGCTGCCGGGCGCGGAACTCATCGACGATCGCGTCGGCCAGCGCCGGATCGATGGCCCCGGGGTCGGCGAAGAAGGACAGGAGCTGCTTCTCGACGATGCCGCGGCGGATGCCGTGCGGCAGGACCCCGAGCTCGGGGCGTGCCAGGCGGACCAGCGGATGGAACCCACGGCGCACGAACGCGACGGCCGGGGTGAGCAGGCCAAGCGAACCGACCCGTTCGGGCGCTCGCAGTGCCGCTTCGATCGCCACGCGCCCGCCCATCGAGTTCCCGATCAGGTGCGCCCGGTCGATCCGCAGCTGATCCATGACGCCCAGGACGTGGTCGGCGAACCAGTGCGCGTCGTAGGCCGCGCGGATCGGCGTGCTCGACGCCCCGAAGCCCGGGAGATCGAGGAGGTGCACCCGGTAGGACCCCGCCAGCCGGTGGCCGAGCTCGAGGAAGGAGGTGCGGGACGCGCCCAGGCCGTGGATGCAGATGACGTCCGGCCCGGTGCCGCTGGACAGGACGGCGACACGCTGGTTGCCGATGTGCAGCTGCTGGGCCTCGATCTGCGGCAGCGGCGCGTCATCGGGGCGCAGCATGGCCTCGAGCGTGACGGCGGTGTCGATGCTGCCGCGCACGGTCATCCGGCCGTCGACGATGAGCTCGATGCCGGCGACCTCGCCGCGCAGCAGGCCGGTGAGGGCGTCGCTGTCTCCCGCGAGGACGACATCGGGCGTCTCGCGCGAGGGCCCACGCCGCACGGTGATCGCGCGGTCGCGGCTGCGGAGTTCCCAGGTCTGGCCCAGGTCGACCACGGCGAGATGCACGCAGGCGTCAACCCACGTGGTGCGATCCCCCCCGGTGATCCGCCCCGGCAGAGACCGGAGCTCCTGTTCCAGCGCCCCCTCGCGCTTAGAACTGACGTGTTGCACGGACATGTGCGTTTTGCACCATACGCCCACTCCGCGACGAACGCAAAGCGAGGTGCGTCGATTTCCCGGAAGGTGCGGGAAGCTCCGTGACCTGCCCAGGGCGTAGGTTTCGAGGCCAGATGCGCACGATCTCCCTGCACGACACGAGAACCGGCCGGCTCACCGAGGTCCGGCCCCGAGAGCCCGGCAGGATCGGCATCTACGCGTGCGGTCCGACGGTCTACGCGCGCATCCACATCGGCAACGCGCGCCCCTTCGTCGTCTTCAGTCTGCTCCGGCGTTTCCTGCGTTCTGAGGGCTACGAGGCGACGCTCGTGATCAACGTCACGGACGTCAACGACAAGATCTACGACGCCGCGAAGGCCCAGGGGATCGCGTCCGCGGACCTCGCGCGCGACATGACGTCGCACTACGTCGCCGACACGAACCTCCTCGGGCTCGGCCGGCCCGACCACGAGCCGCTGGCGGGGGAGACCGTGGGCGGGATGATCGATCTCATCGAGGCGCTCATCGCGCGCGGGCACGCGTACGCGGCCGAGGGCGACGTCTACTTCCGCGTGCGCAGCGACCCCCGGTACGGCGAGCTCTCGCACCGCGACGTCGACGCCATGGACCAAGGCGAAGGCGTGGAGGGCACCGATCGCAAGGAGGACCCGCTCGACTTCGCGCTCTGGAAGGCCACGAAGCCCGGGGAGGACACGTCGTGGTCGTCGCCGTGGGGCGAAGGGCGCCCGGGCTGGCACCTCGAGTGCTCGGCGATGGCCGAGGAGTACCTGGGCGTCGGCTTCGAGATCCACGGCGGCGGGTCGGACCTCGTCTTCCCCCACCACGAGAACGAGGCCGCGCAGACGCGCTGCGGCCGCGGGCACGAGCTGACCCAGGTGTGGATGCACAGCGGGCTCCTGCTCATGGGCGCCGAGAAGATGGCGAAGTCGGTCGGCAACGTCGCGCTGCTGCACGAGGTCGCCGAGCGGTGGGGCCGCGACACGCTCATCTGGTTCTTCTGCACCGGGCACTACCGGCGCCCGCTGTCCTTCGACGACGAGACGCTCGAGGCCGCGCGCACGCGGGTGGCGCGCATCCGCGACCAGGCCCGGCGCCTGACCGACGGCCCGTCGCCGCCGGAGATGGCCGCGCACCGCGAGCGGTTCCTCGACGAGCTGGCCGACGACTTCAACACGCCGCAGGCCCTCGCCGAGCTGGGCGGCTGGCTCAGCGAGGCCAACCGGCGCCTGGACGCGGGGGAGGAGGTCGGCAACGCCGACCTGCGCGCGATGCTCGACGTGCTGCACCTCGCCAACCTGCTCGACGCGGATGCAGGCGAGGGGCCGGCGCCCGAGGATCTGGCACTGCTCGAGGCCCGCCAGGCGGCGCGTGCCGCGAAGGACTGGGCCGAGGCCGACCGGCTGCGCGACGAGCTGCGCGCGCGAGGGTGGGAGGTCCGCGACGGTGCCGGCGGCGCGGAGCTCGTCGCGGTCGCGTCGTGATCATCTACGGGCGCAACGCGGTGCGCGAGGCGCTGCGGGCCGGGCGCCGCCCCGTGCAGGAGGTCTGGGCCACGAAGCGCGTCGCGGGTGAGGACTGGCTGCGGGGCGTCAAGGTCCAGCTCGCCGACGGCGGCCAGATCGAGCAGCGCGCCGAGGCGCCCGACCACCAGGGGATCGCGGCGCGGGTCGGGGCGTACCCCTACGCGGACGCGAACGCGCTGCTGCGCAAGGAGTCGCCGTTCCTCGTCGCGCTCGACGAGCTCCAGGACGTGCAGAACCTCGGCGCGATCATCCGCACCGCGGAGACGGCGGGTGCGGACGGTGTCGTGATCTGCGAGCGCCGCGCGGCGGAGGTCACCCCGGCGGTCTGCAAAGCCTCGGCGGGGGCCGTCGAGCACCTGCCCGTGGCCCGGGTCGGCAACCTCGCCGACTTCCTCATCCGCGCGAAGGAGCGCAACGTCTGGTGCTACGGCGCCGCCGGGGAGGCCCGCACGGCCTACACCGACGTCGACTGGCGCGGGGGCGTCTGCATCGTCCTCGGCGCGGAGGGCAAGGGGCTTCGCCGCCGCGTCGCCGAGACCTGCGACGACCTGGTCTCCCTCCCGATGCAGGGAAAGATCGAGTCCCTGAACGTCAGTGCCACCGGGGCGATTCTGCTCTATACGGCCCTGCAAGCGCGGTTGCGTCCTTGACAGGGGTTCATAAGTGCGGCTAGGTTGCCGATACTTAGGCTGAAGTACAGGTTGAGGGGCAACCCTCAACCTCAGGTTCATACAACGGAATACCCGTTGGCGCCCTGGGAGGGGACCGCCTCGGAGCACACACCCCGGTCCATCACGGACGGAGAAAGGGCTGATTGCTCGTGGCACGACTTTCCTCACGCACGGCGCAGAACCAACCGCAGGTCGACGACCTGTACCTCATCGCACTCGCCAAGCAGGGCGACGCGACGGCGTACGACCGCATCGTTCGCCGCTACTACGGCTTCGTCCGCCTGAAGGCGTCGTCGTACTTCCTCGCCGGCGGCGACAGCGACGACCTCATCCAGGAGGGCCTCGTCGGGCTCTACAAGGCCGTGCGCGACTACCGCACCGACCGCGAGTCCTCGTTCCGCAACTTCGCGGAGCTCTGCATCACGCGCCAGATCATCACGGCCGTGAAGACCGCGACCCGCAACAAGCACGCCCCGCTGAACCAGTACGTGTCCTTCTCGCAGACGCCGGCCAGTGCCCCTGAGGGTGAGCCGACGCTCGACGAGGTCATCCCCGGCCCGCGCGTGAACGACCCGGCGATCCAGGCCGTGTCCAGCGAGGAGCTCCGCGCGCTGGTCGGCTGCCTCTCGACGGCGCTCTCCGACCTCGAGTCCCGCGTGCTCGCCCTCTACCTCGACGGGCGCTCGTACGAGGAGATCGGCGGCATGATCGACTGTGACGCCAAGACCGTCGACAACGCCCTGCAGCGGGTCAAGCGCAAGGTCGGCGCGCACCTGGGGTCGCGAGCGATCCTGAACTAACGCAGGAAGTACGCTTCGCATATGGACACCTGGCTCATCATCGTGATCGTCGTCTTCGTGCTGCTCGATCTGCTGGCGATCGGTGGCTGGATCGCGACGCGGCGCCGCACCCGTGCCGGAGACGCCGCGCTGCTGGCGACGGTCGCGTCGGTCAACGACGCGCTCGC
>SYBY01000050.1 GCA_005788585.1 Actinomycetota bacterium
CGGCGGCGTCGCCAACGGCGACTTCCTCCGAGGCGACAAGGACGCCGTCCGCTTCGTCGCGGGCGTCGCCGAGCGCAAGATCCCGATCGCGTCGATCTGCCACGGCCCGTGGATCCTCATCGAGGCCGGGGTCGTCGACGGACGCACGGTGACCTCCTGGCCGTCGCTGCAGACCGACCTGCGCAACGCCGGCGCGGAGTGGGTGGACCGCGAGGTGGTCGTCGACGAGGGGCTCGTCACGAGCCGCAACCCCGACGACATCCCGGCGTTCAGCGCGAAGGCCGTCGAGGAGTTCGCCGAGGGCCGGCACGAGGACGCTCCGACCCCGTCGGCGGCCTAGTCAGCGCGCAAGAGACGCTGCGCCCGTTTGCCGAACGGGCGCAGCGGGCGATACTTCCCTCATGCCCCGCGCGATCTGGACGGGCGCGATCAGCTTCGGGCTGGTCACGATCCCGGTGAAGATGTACTCCGCCGTACAGCGGAAGAACGTTCGCTTTCATCAGCTGAACGGGAAGACGGGCGTGCGCATCCAGCAGAAGCGCGTGGACCCGAGCACCGGCGAGGAGGTCCCGTACGACGACATCGTCAAGGGCTACGAGCTGTCGCCGGACCGCTACGTCGTGATCGAGCCCAGCGAGCTCGAGGCGCTGGATCCGAAGAAGACGAAGACCATCGACATCGAGGACTTCGTCGAGGAAGCGGACATCGACCCGATCTTCTACGACCACCCCTACTACCTGGCGCCTGGCGCCGGTGGGGCCAAGCCGTACCGGCTGCTGCTCGACGCGATGCGCGAGACCGGCCGCGTCGCGGTGGCCAAGGTCGTCATCCGCTCGAAGGAGCAGCTCGTCGCGATCCGCCCGATGGGCGAGGCGCTGGAGATGAGCACGATGGTCTTCGCCGACGAGGTGCTCGGCGCCGACCGCCTGGACGAGATCCCCGACCCCGACGAGGTCAAGACGACCAAGCGTGAGCTCGACATCGCCAAGCAGCTGGTCGACTCGCTCGCCGGTGAGTGGGAGCCCGAGAAGTACAAGGACACCTACCGCGAGGACGTCATCGCCCTGATCGAACGCAAGGCCGCCGGTGAGGAGATCGCCGAGCAACCCGCCGTCGAGGAGGACGAGGCCCCGGTGCCCGACCTGATGAGCGCCCTGAAGGCGTCGCTGGACGCCGTGAAGTCCCGTGACGGCGGTGAGGCGAAGAAGAAGCCCGCCGCGGCCGCGAAGAAGCCTGCGGCCAAGAAGGCGAAGCCGAAGGCCAAGGCGAGCTGACCCGCGCGATCCGTCTCCGGCGCGTCAGCAGCGCCGGCCCGGGGATCCGCCGTCGCCGGCACGGACGCGGATTCGTCTATCTCGACGAGAGCGCGGATGGTGAGCGCGTCGACGAACCCGAAACCCTCGCGCGGATCACCGAGCTCGCAATCCCGCCGGCGTGGACGGACGTCTGGATCTGCCCGTACCCGGGCGGGCACATCCAGGCGACCGGGATCGACGCGAAGGGGCGCAAGCAGTACCTCTACCACCGCCGCTGGCGCGAGCGGCGCGATCAGGAGAAGTTCGACGACATGGTCGCGTTCGCGCGCAAGCTGCCGCGCCTGCGCCGCCTGGCCGACGAGGACCTCGCCCGGGGCGACATGTCCCGCGAGCAGGTGCTCGCGGTCGCGGTGCGGCTGCTCGATCGCGGCTTCTTCCGCATCGGGACAGAGGACTACGCGGTGGAGAACGAGACGTACGGCCTGGCGACGATGCGCAAGGAGCACGTCACCGTCCGGGATGACGTGATCGTCTTCGACTACCCGGCCAAGCACAGCAAGCGCCGGGTGCAGTCGGTCGTCGACCCCGAGGTCGCGGAGATCGTCGCGACGCTCCGCCGCCGGCGGAGTGGAGGCGACGAGCTGCTCGCCTACAAGCGCAGCGGCCGCTGGGTGGACGTGCGGTCGACGGACATCAACGCGTACCTCAAGGACGCGATGTCGCGCGAGGTCAGCGCGAAGGACTTCCGGACGTGGGGGGCGACCGTCGTGGCCGCGGTCGCCCTGGCGGTCGCCGAGCCGCACGTGCACTCGAAGACCGCACGAACCAGGGCCGTCCGCCACGCGATCAAGGAGGTCGCCCACTACCTCGGCAACACACCCGCGGTGGCGCGGGCGTCGTACATCGACCCACGGGTGTTCGACCGGTTTGCCGACGGGGAGACGATCCACGCCGCGCTGCCGAAGCTCGGCGCCGCGGACGACGCACCCGCGATCCAGGGACCTGTGGAACGCGCCGTCCTGCGCCTGCTCAGCTCCTGAACATTGCGGCCGGGAGCTGGCCTGAATCTCCGCAAGGATGCGACGCATGGCTTCCTGGAGAGAGATCGAAGCGGCGGCGCCGGAGTTCGCCGCCGCGGCACGCGCGTTCCTGGACGCGCATCAGCACAAGACCATCGCGACGCTGCGCCGGGACGGATCACCGCGGATCAGCGGTACCGAGGCGACGTTCGTCGACGGCGACCTGTGGTGGGGGTCCATGCCCAACGCGGTCAAGGCGACCGACCTCCAGCGCGACCCGCGGTTCGCGCTGCACTCGGGCTCGGACGATCCACCGGCGTGGAAGGGGGACGCGAAGGTCTCCGGGCGCGCGGTCGAGGTGCAGGACCGCGAGGCCGCGAAGGCGCTGGTACGCGCCCAGGGCAACGACCCTGAGGAGGACGCGTTCACGGAGTTCCACCTCTTCCGCGCCGACATCAGCGAGGTCGCGCTCGTCCGACTGGCGGAGAACGGCGACAAGCTGGTCATCGAGTCGTGGGCGGAGGGCCGCACCCCGGCGCTGCGGCGGATCGAGCGCTGACTACGCGGCGATGTCCGCGTCGAGCGCCGCGAGGGCCTCGTCGCGCGACTCTCGGATCGTGAAGATCTGGTCGAGCCCGGTGATCTCGAACGTGCGCGCGATGCTCTCGTCGACGTTGACGACGGCGAGCGCGCCTTCACGCGAGCGCAGGCGCTTCAGGCCTCCGATGAGCACACCGAGGCCGGTCGAATCGAGAAACGTGGTCTCAGAGAGGTCCATCACGACGCCCGTCGCGCCGCCTTCGATGACCTGCGTGAGCGTCTGCTTGAGGTCCGGCGCGGTGTACAGATCGATTTCCCCGGCGACGGCGATGACGTGACGGTCGTTGGGCTGCGGCTCGTGGCGCAGGACAAACTCAGCAGGCATTGGTACTCAGACTACCGGCGGAGCGAAGGCGAGTCGGACGCGCAGTTCGTCGGGCTCTTCGGCAACCTCGACCGTGTCGGCCACACGCTCGAGCACGTTGCCGACACCCGGCAGGCTCGCGGCCTCCAGGAGCGCGGCGCCGCCACCGTCGCGCAGGTCGCCGACCTGGAGTTCCAGGCCTTCGGACGACGCGGTGATCTGCACGCTGATGCGGCCGTCGGCGCCCTGGTCAGGGCCGTGGGCAGCGATCGCGTCGGCGAGCAGGAGGGCGTCATCGAGCCGGTCGATGGGGCAGTCCGCGCGGGCGGCGAGCATCGCGACCACGGCGCTGAGCACCGGCCCGACGATGGGGCCGCGCCGGACGACCACGGTCGCCACGGTCTGGCGCGGCGGGCTGCTCACGCGGCCTGCGTCCCGTTGAGGTCGAAGGTCATCCGGACTTCGGTGGGGTGATCGGCGCTGCCGCCCTCGAGCTCCAGCGACTGCGAGAGCGTCGCGATGAGGGGAAGCCCCAGACCGAGACCCGGCGAGTCAGGCCGGGGGTGGATGCCGGCCCCGCGGTCGCGCACGACGATCACGAGCTCCTCGTCGCCGATGGTCGCGTCGACCTCCAGCGGGCCGTCGTCCTCGGTGTAGGCGTGGAGGACCACGTTGGTGCACGCCTCGGTGACGGCGAGCTTGATGTCCGCGGCGACCTGATCGGGCAGGTCGAGCGCGTCGGCGAGTCCGCCGAACGCATGGCGGACGACCGCGACGTTCTCGGCCCGGGCAGGGACGAGGAGTTGAAGATCGGGCGAATGGCTCACTGGGCGGGGCTCACGGTGGCGCTCGGTCCTGCGGGGAATGGGATCGGTCCTGCCCGGGGATGGTGCCCCGCTGGGCCCGGTCTCATTCCTCGAATCGTGACGATACCTGGGAGTCTGGTCGTTTGGGAGCGCAGATTCCCGGTTGACAAGTCCACGCGCGCGAGAAGAGCGGCCGGAATCGGGGTGCCGGCGTTCAGGGTGTCGCTGGACGCGGTGGAGTACGCCGTGGGCCGAATCCCATCCCGCCGGACGGGTCTGATCGACCGTCCACTGATACCCTTTCCGTTCCCTCAAGTGCCGTTTGTCCGCCCGGGGGCACTCCTATGAATCCGCAGATCTTGCCGCCACAGGCCGACGGCCTCTACGACCCTAGGTTCGAGCACGACGCATGTGGCGTCGCGCTCGTCGCCAAGCTCGACAACGAGCCGACGCGTGACGTCGTCGAGAAGGCCCTGCTCGCCCTCGAGAATCTCGAGCATCGCGGTGCCGAGGGTGCCGACGTCCGCACCGGCGACGGCGCGGGCATCCTCACGCAGATGCCCGACGCGTTCCTGCGGACGGTCGTGGACTTCGAACTCCCGCCGGTCGGCCGCTACGGCGTCGCGATGTGCTTCCTCTCGCAGGACCCCGCGATCCGCGAGAAGCAGGAGCAGCTGCTCGAGCTGAACACCCGCGTCGAGGGTCAGCGCGTGCTGGGCTGGCGCGACATCCCGGTGGACCTCGAGCACGTCGGCGACACGGCCAACGAGACGCGCCCGTACATGAAGCAGTTCTTCGTCGAGGCCGGTCCCGGTTTCGAGCAGGACCGCGAGGCCTTCGAGCGCAAGCTCTACGTCATCCGTCGCATCTGCGAGCTGGCGTCGGGCCCGGACTTCTACGTCGTGTCCTTCTCGTCGAAGACGCTGAACTACAAGGGCATGCTCATCTCCCACCAGGTCCGGAACTTCTTCCCGGACCTGCTGGACGAGACGTTCACGAGCGCCATGTGCCTCGTGCACTCGCGCTTCTCGACGAACACGTTCCCGAGCTGGGAGCTCGCGCACCCGTTCCGCGTCATCGCCCACACCGGCGCGATCAACACGCTGCGCGGCAACATCAACTGGATGCGGGCCCGCGAGAGCCAGCTCGAATCGCAGCTGCTCGGCGCCGACCTGCAGAAGGTCATGCCCGTCGTCCGCCCTGACGGCTCGGACTCCGCGACGTTCGACAACGTCCTCGAGCTGCTCATGCTCGGCGGCCGGTCGCTGCCGCACGCGGTGATGATGATGATCCCGGAGGCCTTCGCCGGCCGGGACGACCTGCCCGAGCATCTCGTCGGGTTCTACGCCTATCACTCGTGTCTCATGGAGCCGTGGGACGGTCCGGCGGCGGTGTGCTTCACCGACGGCGACGTCGTCGGCGCCACGATCTACCGCAACGGCCTGCGCCCGGGCCGCTGGGTCGAGACGCACGACGGCCTCGTGGTCCTCGGCTCCGAGGCCGGCCTGCTCGGCATCAAGCCCGACCAGGTCAAGCGCCTGGGCCGCCTGCAGCCGGGCAAGCTCTTCCTCGTCGACCTCCTCCGCCACCGCATCGTGGAGGACGAGGAGGTCAAGGCGGAGGTCGCCACGCAGCAGCCCTACGGCCAGTGGCATGACGAGCAGACGGTCCAGTTCAAGGACATGGAGCTCGTGCAGCCGACGATGACGGGCGTCGAGCCGACGCCCACGCGCCAGCGCGCGTTCGGCTACACGCAGGAGGACCTCCGCGTCCTCATCGCGCCGATGGCCGCGAAGGGCGAGGAGCCGCTCGGCTCGATGGGCAACGACACGGCGCTGCCCGTGCTGTCGGACTTCCGCCCGCCGCTGTACTCGTACTTCAAGCAGCTCTTCGCGCAGGTGACGAACCCGCCGATCGACCCGATCCGCGAGTCCATCGTCATGAGCCTGGCGTCGCACCTGGGCCGGACGAGCAACCTGCTCGACGAGACGCCCGCGCACGCCCACCAGCTCGTGCTCAGCCAGCCGATCCTGCGCAACGTCGAGCTCGAGACGCTGCTCTACGGCGCGCACGACGTCTTCCGCACGCACACGATCGACATCACGTGGCCGGCCGACCAGGGCGTCGACGGCATGCAGGTCCGGCTCGCCGAGATCTGCGACGAGGCCCACGACGCGATCGAGGCGGGCGTCAGCATCCTCGTCCTCTCCGACCGCATGATGAAGGCCGCGCGCGTGCCGATCCCGGCGCTGCTGGCCGTCGGCGCGGTGCACCAGCACCTCGTCCGCGCGGGCACGCGCCTGCAGGCCGGCCTGATCCTCGAGTCCGGCGAGCCGCGCGAGGTCCATCACATGGCCACGCTCATCGGCTACGGCGCGAACGCGATCAACCCGTACCTGCTGCTCGACACGGCCGACGAGCTCGTCGTCGAGGGCCGCGTCCCGGGCGTCACGAGCCCCGACGACGCCGAGAAGAACATCGTCAAGGCGATCGGCAAGGGCCTGCTGAAGACCATCTCCAAGATGGGCATCTCGACGATCCAGTCCTACTCGGGCGCGCAGATCTTCGAGGCCGTCGGCCTGGAGAAGGACCTCATCGACCGGCACTTCACGGGCACGTCGTCGCGCATCGGCGGCATCGGCCTGGACGTCCTGGCGCGCGAGACGCTCGACCGCCACCAGTCCGCCTACCCGACCAACGAGGAGATCCTCCCCGTCGGCGGCACGTACTATTGGCGCCGCGACGGCGAGCGTCACGCCTGGAACCCCGAGACCATCGCGCTCATGCAGCACGCGGTCCGCCAAGAGGGCGAGCAGGCCCAGGAGACGTACGACCAGTTCAAGACGCGCGTCAACGACGACGCCGCGCGCCGCGGCACGCTGCGCGGCCTCATGACGTTCCGCGACGACGTCGAGGCGATCCCGCTCGAGGAGGTCGAACCGGCCGAGGAGATCGTCAAGCGCTTTGCCACGGGCGCCATGTCCCTCGGCTCGATCTCCCGCGAGTCGCACGAGACCCTCGCGCAGGCGATGAACCGCCTCGGCGGCCGCTCGAACACGGGCGAGGGCGGCGAGGACCCCGTGCGCTTCGGCGACGACCGCCGCTCGTC
>SYBY01000378.1 GCA_005788585.1 Actinomycetota bacterium
CTCGACGGGATCGCCGAGCCGGGTGCTGTAGCGGTGCTCGTGGGCGTCCTCGAACGCGGTGCGGATGGCGTCCGCGTCGAGCGTGGTGAGCGGCACGGGCAGCTCGTGCGACTGGCCGACGTAGCGCAGGTAGCCGATGCGGGTGACGACGATCTCCTCGACCACGGGGTCACCTTCAAGGGAGGCCGCGGCCCGCGCCTCGAGCTCTTCGAGCGCGGCGGCGGCGTCGGCCAGGCCGCGCTCGTCGACGGGCACGAGCAGCGTGCGGCTCTCGCTCTTGGCCAGCGACGCGCCGAGCAGGCCCAGCGCGCTGAACACCGACGGCATCCAGGGGACGATCACGTCGCGCATGCCGACGTCGCGCGCGACCTCGACGGCGTGCTGCGGCCCGCACCCGCCGAACGCCACGAGCGCGTGCTCGCGCGGGTCGATGCCCTGGAAGACGGTGATCTCCCGGATCGCCTGCGCCATGTTCGCGTTGACGGTGCGGTAGACGCCCCGCGCGGTCTCCAGCACCGAGAGGCCGAAGTGCGCGGCCAGCGGCTCCAGCGCCGCCACGGCCTTGGACCGGTCCAGCCGGATGCCGCTGCGGCCCAGCAGGCTGTCCTCGCGCAGCAGGCCAAGCACGAGGTTCGCATCGGTCACGGTCGGCCGCGTGCCGCCCAGGCCGTACGACGCGGGCCCCGGCGTGCTGCGTGCGCTCTCCGGGCCGACCGCCAGGGCGCCGCCCACGTCGACGTGCGCGATGCTGCCACCGCCCGCGCCGATCGCCGAGATGTCGAGCGTCTGGGTGCGGATCGGGATGCCGAACTCCAGCTCGAGCTCGTCGCGGTCGCCCGCCTCCTGGTCGCGGATGACGCAGACGTCCGAGCTCGTCCCGCCGACATCGAGCGTGATGAGGTGCGGGACGCCCGCGGCACGACCCAGGCGCCGCGCGCCCAGCACGCCGCCCGCTGGACCGGAGTACACGAGGTTCACCGGGGCCTTCGCCGCCTCGTCGACGCCGACCACCCCGCCGCTGGACTGCATGAAGCGCACCTCGGTCCCGAGCCCCAGGCTGTCGCGCAGGCGCTCGGCGTAGGAGGAGAACGCCGGCAGCGCGTACGCGTTGACCACCGTCGTGCTGGCGCGGGCGTACTCGCGCATCCGCGGATCGATCTCCGACGAGCGCGAGATCCGCAGGCTGGGATGGCGCTCGCGGGCGACCTCCTCGACGAGCAGCTCGTTCGCCGGGTTCGCGTACGCGTTCAGCAGGCAGATGGCCACGGCGTCGCAGCCCTGCTCGACGAGGTCGTCCAGGACCGCGGCGATCTCGTCGCGGTCGGGCACCGCGGTGACCTCGCCCGTCGCGAGGGTGCGCTCGCCGACCTCGGCGCGCAGCCAGCGCGGCACGAGCGGCTCGACCGGGGACCACTGCACGTCGTACGGGTTGGGCTTCAGCCCCGAGCCGATCTCCAGGAGGTCGCGGAAGCCGCGCGTGGAGACCAGGCCGACGACCGCGCCCTGGCGCTCGAGCACGAGGTTCGTGACGATCGTCGTCGCGTGCAGGAACAGGCCGATGTCCGCAGGCTCGAGCTCGGCCGCGGCGATCGCGTCCGACAGCCCGTCGAGCGGATCGGCCGTCGACAGCGTCTTGGCCTTGCCCACCTCCTGCGTCGCGTCGTCGAACCACACGAGGTCCGTGAACGTCCCGCCGATGTCGATGCCGACCCGTTTCATGCCGCGTCCTTCCCTGCGGCGTCGAGGGCCGCCTTCGTGATGCTCGGTGCCGCCATGGCTACTCCGCCCAGCGGGTGGCCCAGTCGAGCGCACGACTCGCCGCCCACAGCGAGGCCGCTGCGAGCACGAGGGTGATGAGCGCGACCAGGGCCAGCAGGTTGGTCCGGCCGAAGAACTCGGCGTTCTGCACGATGTGCCCCAGGCCGTACTCCTGGCCCAGGTACTCCGACGCGATGACGGCGCTCCAGCCGAAACCGACCGCGAGCAGGATCCCGGCACGCAGCTGCGGCAGCGCCGCGGGCAGCACGACCTCGAGGTACGTGCGCGCGGGGCTCGCCCCGAGGCTCTGCGCGAACTGCGCGTAGTAGGACGCGACGTTCCCGATCGCGGTGAGCGCGATCGCGAACGTCAGCGCGAACGACGTGAAGCTGACGAACAGCACGGACCCGTGCTCGGTGTTGCCGAACCAGAGGCTGAACAGCGGCACCATCGCCAGCAGCGGGAGCATGCGGGCGAAGTGGCCGGGCAGCGTGAAGATGTCGCGCAGAACCCGCGACCAGCTGACACACACCGCGAGCCCGATGCCCACGCCGATCCCGAGGATCAGGCCGGCCAGCAGCCGGAGCGTCGACAGGCCGACGTTGTAGCCGAACCCGAGCACGACGCCCATGAAGGTGACGTCGCCGCCGGTCCGCGTCGCCTCCACACCCAGGCCACCGCGCCAGTAGTCGGCGAACCGGTCGACCGAGCCGGCGATGTCGATGATGGTCGGCACCATCGCCTCGCCCGACTTGTTGTCGCCCGCGAGCACGCTGACGACGTGCCAGAGCACGACCATGAACGCGAGGGACGCCAGGACGACCCACGGGCGCATGGCCTTGGCCGAGCGCTCGCCGGGGGTCCGGACGGCGGTGCGCCTGCGGGGCGGTGCGGTGACGGCCGTCGCGCTCACGCCGTCCGCGATCCCAGCTCGAGATGCTCGAGGATCCGCGTGCGCAGATCGGCCAGGTCGCCGTGGCCGAGGTCGCTGACCGACCGCGGGCGGGGCAGCTCGATCCGCTGCTCCATCGCGACCTGCCCACGGACCACCACAAGGATGCGGTCGGCGAGCGCCAGCGCCTCGTCGACGTCGTGCGTGACGAAGAAGACCGTCGGGCGCGAGCGCTCCCACAGGTCGAGCAGGACCTGGTGCAGCGTGGCCCGCCGCGCGTAGTCCAGGCCCACGAAGGGCTCGTCCATGAGCAGCACCTCAGGCTCGTTGGCGAACACCGCGGCGATCGCCACACGCCGGCGCATACCGCCCGACAGCTGCCGCGGCCACGCGCGCCCGTAGCTCTCCAGGCCGATGATGCGCAGGTAGCGCGCGACGATCTCGTCGCGTTCCTCCTTCGGCACGCCCTTGGCGCGCAGGCCGAACCCGATGTTGTCGGCGACCCGCTTCCAGAGGAACAGCGTGTCGCGCTGGAAGATGACGCCGCGGCGCGGGTCCGGTCCCTCGACCGGCTCGCCGCCGCTGTGCACCTCGCCCGCGGTGGGCTCGGCGAAGCCGGCGATCATGTTCAGCATCGTCGACTTCCCGTGGCCCGAGGGGCCGAGCACGCAGACGAACTCCCCCTCCGGCACGGTGAGGGTGACGTCGTCGACGGCGACGACCTCCTCCCCCGACTCCAGC
>SYBY01000051.1 GCA_005788585.1 Actinomycetota bacterium
GCCACGGCGCGGTCGAGCTCGCGCCGCCGGTACGCGGCGACGGCGACGTCCATGAGCTGGTCGGCGTAGCGCCACACGTCCCGGGTGAGGGCGACGACGCGATCCTGCCGCATGAGGCCCTCCTCGCTGGCCTCCCAGAGGACGGCGAACACCTCGTCGATGGTGATGCGGTAGACGCGCAGCATCGCCTCGAGCGGGATGCCCTCCTCCGCCCGGCTCTGCCCGATGCCGCCCATGGCCAGCAGCTCGCCGCCGTTCAGGGCGCGGTCCTCCATGAGCGCGGCCATCGCGCGGCCGAGGTCGCCGATGATGTTCTGCCGCAGCTCTTCCTCGGGGACCTCGGCGTAGGCGGGGATCTCGGCGATGGCCCGGCGCGCGCAGCGCGTGACGACCTCGTCGAGGCGCGGCGCGACGGCGGTGATCAGCGCTTGGCGCTCTGCGAGGTCCGGGGCGGCCACGCCGCCACGTTACCCCTCTGGGAAGTCGGCCGGCTCCAGGGGAATCGTCGCGCGCACGCGGGTGCCCGCACCTGGGGGACTGGCGACCTCCAGGCGGCCGCCGAGCGCACCCAGCCGGTCGGCGAGGCCGCGCAGGCCGGAGCCGCTGGCGGGGTCCGCGCCACCGCATCCGTCGTCGGAGACCTCGACGTCCACGGCGTCGGCGCCGCGCGTCACCGTCACCGCCGCGGCCTGCGCCTGCGCGTATTTGTCGACGTTCGCCAGGCACTCGGCGACGACGAAGTACGCCGCGGCCTCGACGGCCGCCGGCAGGCGCGACGGAGGTGTGGCGGCGATCCGCGCCGGGGTCGTCGCCCGGCCGGCGAGGTCCTCCAGTGCGGGCCCGAGCCCGCGGTCGGTGAGGATCGCGGGGTGGATGCCGCGCGCGAGGTCACGCAGCTCGGTCAGCGCCAGGCGGGACTCCTCGTGGGCCTCGGCGATGAGCTTCGCGGCGGTCTCGTCGCCTTCGGGCAGCCGGCTCTGGGCCATCCCGAGCTTCAGGCTGAGGGAGACGAGCCGCTGCTGCGCGCCGTCGTGCAGGTCGCGCTCGATGCGGCGGCGCTCGGCGTCGGCGGCATCGATGATCCGGGCCTGCGCCGATCGCGCGTCGACCACCTGGGCCTGGAGGACCGGGTCGGGCGGGCTGGACGCCAGCAGGAACGTCGCCCACTGCCCGTGCAGCCACGCGAGCCCGTCGATCGCACGCAGGCACAGCCACGCGACCGGGAGGCCCACGACCATGAGTCCGATCGCCCCGCCGATCGTGTCGATGTTCCACACGCCGACGTCGATCCCGTCGGGCACGGCGTAGAAGTACAGCGGCGCGCCGAGCAGCGCGATCGGCACGGAGATGAGGACCGTGGTCAACACGAACCACACGATGCCGATCGGCAGCTGCACGACGAGGTAGACCAGGTCCTTCCACGTCTGCGGATCGGCCAGGCGGGCCTGGAACGCCGGCCACCACCGGGGGTCGTCGCTCTCGCGGTAGTGCGCGGAGACGTCGAACCCGAGCATGCCCCGCACCATCGACCGCTCGGCCTCGGCCATCCACCGCATCGCGTAGACGGTCCCGACGAGGATCGGGATGCCGACGACCGCGACCGCCAGCCCGATCCCCGTGGACACGAGCGTGCTGATGAGCGTGAACCACAGCACCCCCAGCGGCAGTGCCAGGAGGAGGTACGCGGCGCGTCGGAAGACCCGCATCACACCACCGTAAGCCGCGGGCGGGACGCCCGGCGTACGGCTACCCCTACTCTTCGATGCGTGTTCGACGCCCTCTCCGAGAAGCTCCAGGCCACGCTGAGCGACGTCCGCCAGCGCGGCACGCTCACCGAGGACGACGTCAACGCGGCGATGCGGGAGATCCGCCTCGCGCTGCTCGAGGCCGACGTGAACTTCAAGGTCGTGAAGTCCTTCACGTCCTCGGTGAAGGAGCGGTGCCTGGGCGCGGACGTCGTCGGCGCGCTGAACCCCGGCCAGCAGGTCGTGAAGATCGTCGACGAGGAGCTCACCGCGCTCATGGGCGGCGCGTCGGCCGGGCTGGCGTTCGCGCCGCGGCCCCCGACGGTGATCCTCATGGCCGGTCTCCAGGGCTCGGGCAAGACGACGGCCACCGCGAAGCTCGCGCGCTTCCTCAAGGAGAACAACGACTCGTCGGTCGCCGTCGCTGCGTGTGACGTGTACCGCCCGGCCGCGGTCGACCAGCTCGTGAAGGTCGGCGGTCAGGTCGGCGCGACGGTGTACGAGAAGGGCACCGGCGAGAACCCGGTCGACATCGCCCGGTGGGCGCTCGACCAGGCCAAGCAGGACGGCAAGGACGTCCTGATCGTCGACACCGCGGGCCGCCTGCACGTCGACGAGGCGCTCATGGACGAGCTCAAGGAGATCCGCAAGGCGGTCAAGCCGACGTCGATCCTGCTCGTCGTCGACGCGATGACCGGTCAGGACGCCGTCAACGTCGCCGAGCAGTTCGCCGAGGCCGTCCAGTTCGACGGCGTCGTCATGAGCAAGCTCGACGGCGACGCCCGCGGCGGCGCCGCGCTGTCGGTGAAGGCCGTCACCGGCAAGCCGATCCTCTTCGCGTCGACCGGCGAGAAGCTCGACCAGTTCGAGCGCTTCCACCCGGATCGGATGTCGCAGCGGATCCTCGGCATGGGCGATGTCCTGTCGCTCATCGAGAAGGCCGAGGCGCAGGTCGAGGAGGACGAGGCCCGCGAGCTCGAGAAGAAGCTGCGCAAGGGCGAGTTCACCTTCGAGGACTTCCTCTCGCAGCTGAAGATGATGCGCAAGATGGGACCGCTCAGCTCGCTGCTGGGCATGATCCCGGGCTTCCAGGGCAACCAGCTGAAGAACATGAAGGTCGACGACCGCGAGCTCGACCGCGTGCAGGCGATCATCCTGTCCATGACGCCCGAGGAGCGCAAGCGCCCGGAGCTCATCAAGGGCTCACGCCGGCTGCGGATCGCCAAGGGCTCGGGCACCTCGGTGCAGCAGGTCAACCAGCTCGTCAAGCAGTTCGGCCAGATGCAGAAGGTCATGAAGCAGCTCGGGCGCGGCAAGATGCCGGACCTGCAGCAGTTGATGCGTCAGAAGTAACGTCGTCCGCAGGACCGAGCTTGCGAGGTCCGGAGGCCGAAACAGGTTCTCTCGCTGCTACTCTCCTCGACCTTATGGCAGTCCGACTCAGGCTTACACGCGTCGGTGGACGCAAGAACCCCATCTGGCGGGTCGTCGTCGCCGACCAGCGCTCACCGCGCGATGGTCGCATCATCGAGACGATCGGCCAGTACAACGCCCAGACGAACCCGTCGATCATCAAGATCGACGAGGAGCGCGCGCAGTACTGGATCGACCGTGGCGCCCAGCCGACGGCGCAGGTCAAGCATCTGCTCCGGGTTCAGTCCCGGCAGGCGGCGCCCACCGAGGCATGACCGCCGGCGCCGGCTCGCGCGAGATGTTGCGCGACGTCACGTCGATGCTGGTCGACGACCCCACGAAGGTGGCGGTCGAATCTTTCGAGGAGGACGACGGCACCGTCGTCCTCGAGCTGTCCGTCGCCGACGACGACTACGGCCAGATCATCGGCCGCGGCGGGCGTACCGCCAACGCGCTGCGCACCATCGTCAAGGCGACCGCCGTCCGCGACGGCCGGCGCGTCCTCGTTGACATCGTCGACTGACGTGACCGAGCGAGCGGTGCTGCTCGCCGGCCGGGTCGGTCGGGCGCACGGGCTTGACGGGTCCTTTCATGTCACGCGTCCCCGTGGGGGCCTGCTGCGCGTGGGCGTCACGGTGGAGGCCGGCGGCCGGTCCTATGAGATCACCCGCGCCGACGGGACGGACGACCGGCCCATCGTGCGCCTCGATGGCGTCGGCAGCCGGGAGGCCGTCGATGCGCTGCGCGGCACCGACCTGTTCGTCCCTCGGGGTGAGGCCCCGGAACTCGGCGACGACGAGTACTGGGCCGAGGATCTCGCCGGATGCGTGGTCGTCGACGGCGACCGTGAGGTCGGCAGGGTGGCCCGCCTCATCGCGCTGCCGTCGTGCGAGGCGCTGGAGCTCGACGGCTCTGGCGTGCTGATCCCGATGGTCCGTGACGCGGTCCGGTCCGTCGATGTCCAGGCCGGCCGCATCGATGTCGACACCGCATTTCTCGGAGATCTCGCACCATGAACCTCGACGTCGTCACGCTCTTCCCCGACTGGTTCTCCTGGTTCGGCCAGCAGCGCCACGTCCGCAATGCCGTCGAGCACGGGCACTCCATGCGGATGCTCGACCCGCGCCCGCACACGCCGTTGTCGGGAGGGCAGGTCGACGACACGCCCTTCGGGGGCGGCGCGGGGATGGTCCTGCGCGTCGACGTCATGGATGCCGCGCTGCGGTCCTTCTACGACACCGATCCGGTCGAGCTCAAGCAGTCCCGGCGCGTGATCGCGATGATCCCCGGCGGACGGCTGCTCGACGACCACTACGTCGACGAGCTCGCGGCCGAGGAGAACATCACGTTGCTCTGTGGCCGCTACGAGGGCTTCGACGAGCGGATCGTGCAGCACTTCTGCTCGGACACGCTGTCGGTGGGGCGTTACGTGCTGTCGGGCGGCGAGCTCGCGGCGATGATCGTCGCCGACGCGGTGCTGCGCAAGCTGCCCGGGTCGCTGGGCCACGAGGACTCCGCGGTGGAGGAGAGCTTCTCCGCGGCGCTCGAGGGCCAGCCGGAGTACCCGCACTACACCCGCCCGGCGGAGTACCGCGGCTGGAAGGTCCCGGACGTCCTGCTGTCCGGACATCACGCGGAAATCCGCACGTGGCGGCGCATGCGCTCGCACGAGCGCGGGGCCGGCGGGAACGCCTTGCCGCCGACCGCGGACTGAGCGCGTCCGCGACTGCGCTACCATGCTCAGCCCCGCCGCGGAGCTCAATGGTGAGCCCGGCGCCCCCTCGCTATGAGCACCGTCATTGACTCCATTGAGCGCGCGCAGCTGCGCCGCGTCCCAAGCTTCCAGCCGGGCGATCGTGTCCGCGTCCACTTCCAGGTCGTGGAGGGCACTCGCCGCCGCACCCAGGTCTTCGAAGGCGTGGTCATCAAGCGCCAGGGCCACGGTGTGCGCGAGACCTTCACGGTCCGCAAGCAGTCCTTCGGCGTCGGCGTCGAGCGCACGTTCCCCGTGCACTCGCCCAAGATCGAGAAGATCGAGGTCCCGGCTCGCGGTGACGTCCGTCGCGCGAAGCTCTACTACCTGCGCGACCGTGTCGGCAAGCGCGCCCGGGTGCGCGAGCGCCGGTACACGGGTCCGGAGGAGCAGGTCGTTCCGGGGCTGATCGCCGACGAGACCGCGGCCGCCGAAGCGGAAGCCGCGGCGGCGCAGGCTGCGGCTGCCGAGGCCGTCGAGGTCGAGACCGTCGCCGAGGCGGCTGAGGCCGAGGCGCCTGAGGCCACGGTCGAGGCCGAAGCGCCCGCCGAGGAGGCTCCGGTCGCCGAGGCCGAA
>SYBY01000379.1 GCA_005788585.1 Actinomycetota bacterium
CAGGTACGATCCGCGACTCACGATCTTTGCCGTCCGGGAGACCTCCGAAGGGAACACCGTTCTTATGAACCTCCATCGCATCATCGTCCTTGCCATCGTGGCCCTCTTGGCCCTGCCTGGCGCCGCCGTGGCCCAGGACGCCACCCAGGACGGCTACGGCGACGACAGCGGCCAGGTCCAGGACACGGTCACGGAGACCACCGAGACCGAAGAGGAGCCCGCGGTGGCCGGCGAGTCCGCGGCGCCGACCGCCGCTGCCGCCCCGCAGCCGGCCCAGGAGACGCTGCCCTTCACGGGCGACGACGAGGTCATCATCGCCCTGGCCGGCGCGCTGCTCCTTGGCACAGGCCTTGCGATGCGTCACGTCGCGCGCGCCAGTTAGCACCCGCGCCATCACGTGCAGTCTTGAACGGGCGCCCCAGGGCGCCCGTTCGCGTTTCGGCGCCAGGCGGCGTCGTGTTGTTGCATGAGCAACTAGACTGCCTTCGGCATGGCGATCTTCTGGCGTCTCCTCGGCTTCCTGCGCCCGCACAAGGTGGGCGTCTGGGCGTCCCTGCTCTTCGCGATGGCCGCGATGGGCTTCACCGTCGCGATCCCCGCGCTGACGGGCGCCGTGGTCACCGCCATCCAGGACGGCGACGCCGACAAGGTGCGGACCTTCGGGCTCTACATCCTGGGCGCCGCGTTCGGGCGCTGGATCCTCACGGTCATCCGGCGCCTCATCGCCGGGCGCGTCTCCCTGGGCGTCGAGTTCGACCTGCGCCAGCGCGTGTACACGCACCTGCAGGGCCTCGAGCTCGGATTCTTCGACCGTCAGCAGACCGGCCAGCTCATGTCCCGCGCGACGGTCGACCTCCAGGCCGTCCGGTTCTTTCTCGGGTACGGCCTGATCTTCATCACCCAGTCCGCGCTGACGATCGTCTTCACCGCCGTGGCGATGTTCGTCATCGACCCTGCCCTCGCCGCGGTCTCCCTGATCCCCGTGCCGTTCGTGGTGTGGATCGCATTCCGGTACGGCCGGATCGCCCGCCCGGCGCAGCAGGAGGTCCAGCAGCGCCTCGCCGAGACGACCGCCGAGGCCGAGGAGACCATCGGCGGCGTGCGGATCGTCAAGGCCTTCGCGCGTGAGGACCGTCAGCAGGCACGGTTCGAGCACGCCGTCAGTCGCGTCTTCGCCCAGTCGATGTACGCGACGCGCCTGCGGGCGTTCTACCAGCCGCTCATCGGGTTCCTCCCCCAGCTCGGCCTCGCCCTGCTGCTGGTCGTCGGCGGCACCCAGGTGATCAACGGCTCGATGAGCCTCGGCCACTTCACGGCGTTCTACACCTACCTCGTCACGCTGCTCGGCCCGATGCGGATGCTCGGCATGGCACTCGGCATGGCCCAGCGCGCCGTGGCCTCGGGCGCACGCCTCTTCGAGATCCTCGACCGTGAGCCGCGCATCACGACCCCCGCGGGTGCCCCGCCGCTGCCCGACGGCGCGGGCCGCGTCGAGCTGCGCGGCGTCACGCTCGACTTCGACCCGGAGCGGGGCACCGCGCCCGCGCTGCGCGACGTCGACCTCACCGTCGAGGCGGGCACGACGATCGCCCTCGTCGGAGGAACGGGATCGGGCAAGACGTCGCTCGTCGCCCTGCTGCCCCGGCTGTACGACCCCACCGCCGGCGCGGTCCTGATCGACGGTGCAGACGTCCGCGAGGTGGACATCGACGCGCTGCGTGCGGACATCGCGGTGGTCGACGACGACCCGTTCCTGTTCAGCGCCACGGTGCGCGAGAACATCGCGTACGCGCGCCCCGACGCCACCGATGAGGAGATCGAGCGGGCCGCGCGCCGCGCGCAGGCCGCCGAGTTCATCGAGCGTCTGCCCGACGGGTACGACACCCGGGTGGGCGAGCGTGGCCTGACCCTCTCGGGCGGGCAGCGCCAGCGCGTCGCCATCGCCCGCGCGCTGCTAGCCGAGCCGCGGATCCTCGTCCTCGACGACGCGACGTCGGCGGTCGACGCGTCGACCGAGCAGCAGATCAAGCTCGCCCTGCGCGAGGCGATGCAGGGGCGCACGACGTTCATCATCGCCCACCGCCTCTCGACGATCGCGCTGGCCGACGAGATCGCCGTGCTCGAAGACGGCGAGCTGGTGTGCCACGGCACGCACGACGAGCTGCTCGAGCACAACGCCCTGTATCGCGAGATCGTGGAGAAGGGCCTGCCCGACCAGGTCTTCCTCAACCGCAAGCCGGCCGAGCCCGAGGTCGCAGGCCTATGAGCAGGCGGGCGGATATCGCGCGGCGGTGGCGCCAGACCGGCGGTCGCGGGACGAAGCTCCGTGGGCTGCTCCAGCTCCTGCGCCCCTACCGGGCGAAGGTCATCCTGATGTTCGGCGCGCTCATCTTTGCGACCGCCGCGTCGCTGGCCCCCGCGCCGCTCGTCGCCGTCGCGATCGACAAGGGCATCACGGCGAAGGACGAACAGGTCCTCTACCTCGTCACCGCCGCCTTCGTCGCCGCCGCCGTCATCTACTGGCTCGCGACGTACCTGCAGACGTACCTGACCGGCTGGGTCGGCCAGCGCGCGCTGCAGGACCTGCGCCTGCGGGTGTTCGCCCACCTCCAGACGATGCCCGTCGGCTTCTTCGAGCGCCGCCGCGCCGGCGTGCTCATCAGCCGGCTGACGAACGACGTCCAGGCGCTGGACTCGCTCGTGACGGACTCGGTCACCACGCTGTTCCAGGCGACGCTGACGCTCGTGGGCACCATGGTCATCCTGCTGCTCCTCGACGTGCAGCTGGCGCTCATGGTCTTCCTGATCTTCCCGATCATGCTCATCGCGTCACTGGCGTTCCGGATCATCAGCGCCGACGCGTACCGCCGCACGCGCGAGACGATCGGCTCGATCACCGCCTACCTCCAGGAGACGCTGTCGGGCATCCGCGTCGTGCGGACCTTCGGCCAGGAGCCCCGGCACGTGCGCGAGTTCGGCGGGCTCAACGACAAGAACCGCGACGCGAACATGACGACGGTCAACCTCAACGCCGCGTACTTCCCCGCGGTCGAGATGGTCGGCTCGGCCGCCACCGTCGCCGTCATCCTGGTCGGCGGATCGCAGGCGGTGCAGGGCGACATCAGCATCGGCGTCCTCGTCGCGTTCATCGGCGCGCTCAACGGCTTCTTCGACCCGATCCAGCAGCTCTCCCAGCTCTACACCACCTACCAGGCGGGCATGGCGGCACTCGACAAGATCTTCGAGCTGCTCGACGAGGAGTCCGACCTCGTCGACAAGCCCGACGCACTCGCGCTGCCGACGCTGCGGGGCGAGATCGAGTTCCGCGACGTGACGTTCCAGTACCGCGCCGACGAACCGGATCACGCGCCCGCGATGGACGGCATCTCGCTGCACATCCCACCAGGCCAGACAGTGGCGCTGGTCGGCGAGACCGGCGCGGGCAAGTCGACGTTCGCCAAGCTCGTGGCCCGGTTCTACGACCCGACCTCCGGCGCGGTGCTCGTCGACGGCCACGACCTGCGGGACGTCGCCTCCTCGTCCCTGCGTGGTCAGCTCGGCATCGTGCCGCAGGAGGGCTTCCTGTTCAGCGGCACGGTCTACGACAACATCGCCTTCGGGCGCGCCGAGGCCACCGAGGAGGAGGTCCACGACGCCGCCCGCACGGTCGGGGCCCACGACTTCATCACCAAGCTCGAGCACGGCTACGACACCGAGGTCGGCGAGCGCGGCGTGCAGCTGTCTGCCGGACAGCGCCAGCTGCTCGCCTTCGCCCGCGCGCTCGTCGCGGACCCGCGGATTCTCATCCTCGACGAGGCGACGTCGAACGTGGATCTGCACTCCGAGACGAAGATCGAGCAGGGGCTGCGCCGGCTGCTCGCCGGCCGGACGTCGATCGTGATCGCGCACCGCCTGTCGACCATCCGCCAGGCCGGGCGCATCGTCGTCCTCGAGCACGGCAGGATCGTCGAGCAGGGCACGCATGACGAGCTGCTCGACGCCGAGGGCGCGTATTGGCGGCTCTACCGCGACTGGATGGAGCAGGCCGCGGCCTAGGGCGTGCCGGCGTAGACGACCACCGTCTCGCCGCGCGGGCCCTTCCCCTCGCCGGCCTCCTCGAGGCCGAGCTTGACGGCCACCGCGCGCGAGCGGTCGTTGGCGGGACGGATCAGCGCGACGATCCGGGTCAGGCCGAGACGGTCCGCCGCGTCGGTGGCGACCGCGCGGGCCCCCTCCGTGGCGTAGCCCTGGCCCCAGGCCGCCCGGCGCAGGCGCCAGCCGATCTCCGTGGCCCCGCCCTCGACGCTGTGGGCCGGGACAGGCGCGGTGCCGATGAACCCGAGGTACGTTCCGGTCGCAGCGTCCTCGGCGGTGAACAGGCCGGCGTCGTCCTGACGCCAGCGCTCGAGCAACGTGGCGAAGCCCAGCTCCGCGCTGGCGCGGTCGACCGGGCGGCCGAGGCCGATGTGGCGCATGACCTCCGGGTCCGCGCACATGAGGGCGAAGGGCTCGAGGTCGGCCTCGACCGGCCGGCGCAGCAGCAGGCGCTCGGTGCGCAACTCGATCAGCGGGCCGGCCGGCACGACGCCGCCCACGCCGCGGTGAGGGCGTCGCCCTGTGCCTTCGTGAGAGGCGGCTCGGAGAGCGGCGTCGCGTGGGGCGCGCGCAGCCCGTCGAGCAGGATCCCGAGGTGCCGGCGCCAGTAGTCGGGTGCGATGTCCCCGGTGATCTCGACCGCGCGCCCGGCGCCCCAGAGCATCACGGTCACGTCCTCGGCCGTGATGTCGTCGCGCAAGGTGCCTGCAGCCTGTGCGCGAGCGATGATCGCCACCAGCTGCGGGCGCACGCGCTCGCGCAGGGTGGGCTTGCCCGTCGCCACCATGCGGTCGGCGATGAGCGCCTTGAACCCGCGGTCACGGGCGTGGCGCTCGAGGATGCCGCCGAAGAACAGCACGACGCCCTCCCACGGGTCCTCCTGGGCCTCGGCAGCGTCGACGAGGGCCGCGATCTCGTCGGCGCGGCGGGCGACGATCGCGTCGATGAGCGCCTCCTTCGTGGGAAAGCGCCGGTAGAGCGTGCCGACCCCCACGCCGGCGCGGCGGGCGATCTCGTCGACGCCCACCTCGATGCCGTCCTCCGCGAAGGCCTGTCGCGCGGCGTCGAGGATCCGCTCGAGATTGCGCTGCGCGTCGCGCCGCAGTGGCGCGGTCTCGGGTGGTGCGGAGGGCATCGTCCATCGATTCTAGCCGGAAAGCGGAACCCCTCCTCCGGTTGCTGCTACTGTGGTGAGAAAGCGGAGTCACCGCTCCGGATACGACCCTCCTCGCCTGACATGCCCAAGCCCCGCAGCCACTACGGCCTCACCTTCTTCGCCCTGGCCACCGGGGCCATCGCGTTCACCCTCCTGCAGTCGATGGTCTCTCCGGCGCTGCCGGAGATCCAGCGCGAGCTCGGGACGACCACGAGCATGGTCACGTGGGTCCTGACCGGCTTCCTGCTGTCCGCGTCGGTCGCGACGCCGATCCTCGGCCGGCTCGGCGACATGTTCGGCAAGGAGCGCATGCTGCTCGTCGCCCTCGGCGGCCTGTGGCTCGGCACGCTCGTCGCGGCGCTGGCGACCTCCATCGAGGTGCTCATCGCTGGCCGGCTCATCCAGGGCGTCGGCGGCGCGGTGTTCCCGCTCTCCTTCGGGATCATCCGCGACGAGTTCCCCGCCGCCCGCGTGCCGACGGGCATCGCGATGGTGTCAGCGATCATGGGCATCGGCGCCGGTGCCGGCATCGTGCTCGCGGGCCCGATCGTCGACGGTCTCTCCTATCACTGGCTGTTCTGGTTCCCGCTGGTCGCCATCACGATCGCGCTGGCGATGACGCTTCGCTTCGTGCCCGAGTCCCCCATCAAGACACCGGGCCGCATCAACTGGACGGGCGCGTTCCTGCTCTCCGGCTGGCTCGTGAGCCTGCTCTACGGCATCAGCCGCGCGTCGGACTGGGGCTGGCTCTCCCCCGCCTTCCTCGGGACGATGGGCCTCGCCGCCGTGCTCGCCGGGCTGTGGGCCCGCAACGAACTGCGCGCCGACGAGCCGCTCATCGACATGCGGATGCTCCAGCAGCGCGGCGTGTGGACCACGAACCTCACCGGGCTGCTCCTGGGCTTCGGGATGTTCGGGTCGTTCGTCCTGATCCCGCAGCTCGCGCAGCTCCCCGAGTCCACCGGGTACGGCTTCGGCGCGAGCGTCACCCAGTCGGGGCTGTTCATGCTGCCCACCACGGTGATGATGCTCCTCGTGAGCCCGATCGCCGGGCGGCTCACCGAGAAGGTGGGCGCCAAGGTGCCGCTGGTGATCGGCACCGCGCTCGCGTCGCTCTCGTTCCTGCTGCTCGCCGTCGCGCACGGCGAGCGGATCGACCTCTACCTCGCGGCCGCGCTCCTCGGCGCCGGTATCGGGATGTCCTTCGCCTCGATGGCGAACCTGATCGTGAGCTTCGTGCCCGCCCGGCAGACCGGCGCGGCCACGGGGATGAACACGATCACGCGGACGGTCGGCGGCTCGCTCGGCGCGCAGATCCTCGCCAGCGTGCTGGCCGCGAACGTCGCGTCGACCGGGCTTCCGCTCGGCGTCGGGTTCACCACCGGGTTCACGGTGAGCGCGGTCGCCGTCGGCCTCGCCTTCCTCGCGGCCCTCGCGGTGCCGTCGCCGCGCGCCGCGACCGCGGCGATCCCGGCACCCTCCGCCGCCTGAGAAAAGTCAGGGGTGGGGTCCTGGGGTGACTCCTGATGGCAGGGGTCACCCGCGGATCTAGGTTGCGGGTCATGAGCCACCGCACCCGCATGACCGCCCTCGTGATCGCCGCCGCGGCCGCCGGCATCGGCGCCCCCGCCGCGATCGCGGCCACCCCCACCGTCGCCTACATCGACGGCCATGATCTGTGGTTCGCGTCGGCCGACGGCGCCCAGAAACGCCAGGTCACGACGACCGGGACCGCCGACCGCCCCTTTCAGGTCCCCTCGCAGGGCCCGGACGGCACGACGGTCGCCGTCCGGCGTGAGGAGTTCCTGGGCGGCACCCGCCCGGTCCTGTACCGCTTCGGCGGCGACGGTCAGCGACAGATCGGCAATGTCCTGCCCGTCTACTCCGGCGCGACCGCGCCGGTGTACCCGATCGGCCTCGACATGGACTGGAAGAGCAGCGCCGTCGCGTTCGGGTACTCCTACTGCGGGTTCGCGTGCCGGACGCTGCACCGCGGCTACTGGCTGACGTTCTCCGACCAGCAGGGCGCGTACCCGACGAACCCCCAGGGCCAGTCCGACGCGTTCTTTCCCACGTTCTACGGCACCCGCGTGATCTCCTCGGACTCGGGCGGCAGCCTCTTCGTGCAGCCTGACGTCGCCGAGGCGCCGTTCACGAACAGCTACCAGGGGTGGATCAGCGGACCGGACAACAACGTCAACTGGCGGCGCGCCGAGGTCGCGGCCACCGGGCGGCAGGTGGCACTCGAGTGGTACTCGCGGACGTCCGGCGACCCGGCCAACGGCATCTACGTCGGACAGCACACCGGCGCCATCCCGGGCGACGTGCAGAACATCTGCAGCCTCCCGACGGTGGGTTCCGCCGGCAGCGTCACGTTCTCCTACGACGGCACCCTCGTCGCCTGGCACGACGACGAGGGCGTGAAGGTCGCCGGCGCCCCGAACCTCGCAGCGGGCACGCCGACGTGCTCCCTGAGCGCCCCGCCGCGGGTCATCAGCTCCACCGGGCAGGCGCCCCACCTCGGTGGCGCCGATCCGGCGGCCTGGGCGGCAACCGGCGGCGGCCAGCCGGGCGCCACCGCCCCCGGGGCCGGTGCCGGTGCCGATTCTGCCGGGCCGAGCGGCGCCCAGGGGGCTGCTCCAACACGGTAAGGG
>SYBY01000052.1 GCA_005788585.1 Actinomycetota bacterium
CATGGGCGGCAACGGCTACGCCCGCGAGTACCCCGTCGAGCGCTGGCACCGCGACTCGAAGATCTACGACATCTTCGAGGGCACGGCCGAGATCCAGCGCCTCGTCATCTCCCGCGCCATCAGCGGAGTCCACATCCGCTAGGCACGGCACAGGTTTCCTCCAACCGGGAGATGTGAGCCCCAGCGAGCTTCTCCCAATGGAATCAAGGCCGAAGGCCGCAGATTCCACCCTCCCCACGCGATCAACAGGGGCGTCCGGTCCTCCACCCGGGCGCCCCTTTCGCGTTGAAGGGGAGAAGGAGCGTCAGCGAGTTCTCCCAATGGCATCCGAGGCCCCTGGCCGAGTGATGCCACGTTCACAGAAGGACTTTGCCCGGACAGTCACTATCCAGACCCACTGGCAAGATGCCGGGCTTGCCCTTCACCATGATCCGTCAGCCGATCCTCTTCGTGACCGCGTTGGCGGTCTTCCTCACGTCCGTGCCCGCAGCCGAGGCGATCCGCGAGACGGGGTCGAACCGGGCGGATGTGCTGGTCGGCAGCCACAAGCGCGATGTCCTCAACGGCCGCGGCGGCAGCGATGAGATCCTCGGGCTGCGCGGGGTCGACACGCTCATCGGCGGGAGCGGCAACGACGAGATCTCCGCCGAGGGCGGCGACCGTGTCTCCGGCGGGCGCGGCAACGACCGGATCCTCGTGGAACGACCGACGGCGGCGTTCCGCGTGAAGTGCGGCAAGGGCGACGACCGGCTCGTCGTCGACCAGATCGGCCAGCGCCGGCCGTTGCTGCGCAGGTCGGTGCTCCGCCGGGTCAGTTCGTGTGAGCGGATCACGTTCCGCATGCGGGAGGTGACGCCGGCTCCGGCGCCGGCGCTGCCGGGTGGCGTTCCCGCGCCGGTCCCCGTGAGCGCCGGGACGGCGACGTCGTCGCCGCATCCGGACCTGAACAGCACCACGAAGATCTTCGGCATCACACAGGCGACCGGGGGCGGCGGCGCCGGCCTGCGTGCGCTGCGCGCGATCGGGGTGACGGCCGACCGCCTCGAGTTCGGTCCCCAGATGTCGTGGGCGGAGATCGACGAGCGGTACACGCTCGCGCTGCGTGAGGGGATGCGGGTGCTGCCGGTCCTCAACTCGCTGCAGCGGATCTCCTCGATCGACGCCGGGTCGTTCTCGTCCTGGGTGGCCTCGTTCACGGCGCGGTACGGGCCAGGGGGCGCGTTCTGGGCCGGTCGGCGCGACGCGAACCTCGTGCTGCACCACATCGAGATCTTCAACGAGCCCTATGGCGCCTGGTACTACCGGCCTGTCGAGCCCGCGGCGTTCGCGCGGCTCTACGTCCTGTCGGTCGACGCCGCGCGCCGGGTCAACCCGGAGGCGCGGTTCCTCCTTCCGGTGCAGCCGACCATCGACGAGAACGGCACGTCGCGCCCGTGGACCGCGGAGCTGTTCGCCGCCGAGCCGCAGCTGGCGGCGCGTGTCGACGGGCTCGCCGTCCACCCGTACGGCTCCTGGACCCCGGGGGCCAACCCCCTGTGGACCTACTGGAAGACCCGTCTCCTGCACGACGAGTGGACACGTCGCGGCGCCGCCCGGCCGATGTGGCTGACCGAGGTCGGGCAGTGCACCAGCGCCGTGGCCACGAACTGCGTGACCGAGGCCCAGCAGGCCGACGCGATGCGGTTCTACGTCGCCGACGCCCGCGCCACGCCGTACATCAAGGCCGTGTTCGCCTACACCCATCGAGACGCGGCAGGGGACCCCGCCAACCGCGAGAACTCGTTCGGCCTCGTCCGGGCCGATCAGACGCCGAAGCCGGCGTTCTGGGCGTACCGCGACGCCATCGCGGGCGGCTGACCCGAACTGGTCGCAGCGTCCATTTGGACGGGCGGCCAAACGGTTCTGATACCCGCCAACGATGGGCTTGCGTCGGTGGACGAATGGGGGATAGGGTCTCCGACTGGCCGGTACCGGAATCCGGCCGATCACATCTTCGTATCCGGGGGGACGACCACGATGCATACGGTCACGGGCGCGAGCCTGCGGCTGCTTCTCGCGACCATTGCGGGAGCCTGCCTGCTGCTGCTCGGCATTGCCGGGAGTGCAAACGCCGCGACGCTTGCGGACCTGCGCGATGCCGATCCGGGGGACGCCGTCGAGCTCTCCCCGTCGGTCACGATCGACCCCGGGACCATCACCGAGGTCGGGGACACGCTGGAACTGTCGGGCGCGACGCTGTCCTACGGCGACGTCGGCTCCGGCGAGGGCGTCACCGGTGTGGCGACCGCTGACACGCTGACGCTGCGCGGCGGCAGCTTCACGTTCGCCGACGAGGTCGCCAAGGGCGAGTTCACGATCGACGCGGACAAGCCATTGACCTTCAGCCTCGACGGCTCGGACGAGTCGACCGGCTCGCTGATCCCGGCCGCCACGGAGGCGCCCGCCGGGATGCAGGCGTTTGCGGGTATCGGTCAGGGCGATGCGGAGGACGCCGCGCTGGGCCTCCTGCCCACGGTGCCGGCCGACAACGGTCCGACCTTCTACACCATCGATGTCGCCTGCTGTGGCAGCAACTCGCTCGGACTCAACCTCCGGCAGAAGCAGCGCCAGCCCAGCGGCGCGGTCGTCGAGACGGGCCGCGTGCTCGTTGCCGTCAACCTCTTGAACCGCCGTTATCGCGTCGAGGTCATCAACTGGCAGTTCAAGTTCCGCGGCGGCACGTCCACGCTGAGCGCGGTCGTCGCCGGCTTGGACATCCTCAACCCGTTCGAGTTCACCGGCGTCAGCGGCGCCATCACCGGCGAGGTCGAACTTGCCGACGGCGTGTTCTTCACCGGCGGCACGCTGCGCTGGGACAGGAACGGCTTCACCGTCAACGGCGGCGCACGCGTCGACTGCCTCACAGGCAGCGTCGGCGGCCAGCTGTCCGGCACGATCGTCGACGACGACGACTGGTCCTTCTCCCTGACCGGCGCCACGAACGGCGGCTGCGTGGTCAGCGACGACCTGCAGTTGCCGACCGGTGACCTCACGGGTGAGATCGCGTCCGACGAAGGCGCGATCACAGGTCTGTTCGAGGTGGGCGGGATCATCCAGACGAGCCTGCTGCCCGACGGCGCGGACGAGTGGGACGCGCGGTTCCGCTTCATCTACGACGGCACCGATGCAGGCAGCTACGTCGGGTTCTACGCAGGTGCGGACATCGGCGTGGCGCAGGGCATCGTCCGGTTCGACGGCACCTTCGCCCTGAACGCCGACTTCACCGTCCCGTTCGGCGGGTCCAACGTGGCGTTCGACGGTGACATCAAGCGTGAGACGCCCAGCGGACCGGTCGTCTACGACGTCGGCGGCTCGGCCAACATCGTGTTCGGCAAGGGCACCCTCGCGGGCAGCCTGCGGCTGACGAACGACGAGCTGGCGTTCACCGGCAACGTGTCGGTCGACTGCCCGGTGTCCGGCCGGATCTCCGGCGCCGTCGCAACGACGGTGCCGCTGACCGGCGGCAACACGTGGTCCGTCGGTCTGTCCGGCGGCGCGCCGACCGGCTGCGGGGTCACGAACGAGTTCAGCCTCGGGGCGGGCACCGGCATCACGGGTGAGGTCAAGTCCGTCAACGGTGTCGTCTCGGTGAACGCCGATGCGAATGCGACCGTCAACACGACGCTGATCCCGACGAAGTCGTCGTTCAGCGCCGGCTTCACGTTCGCGGCCTCTCAGGGTGCGTACAACGTCGCGGTCAACGGCTCGACGCAGGGCGCCGGCTTCTCGGCCGCCGTCGCGTCAAACGGCACGTTCGACCTGTCGTTCAATCTCTCCGACCTCGCGCTCGGTGGCGTGACGCTCGGCGCGAACGGCACCATCAAGCGGACCACGCCGGGTGGCGCGGTTGCGTACACGATCAGCGGCTCGCTTGCCGGTCAGGCGAAGATCTACGACAACCTGTACCTGCGCGGTGGCTCGCTGAGCATCAGCAACACCGGTGGCCTGCGGTTCAGCGGCACGGTGCGCCAGATGTGCACGACGGGCTACCTGGACGCGAGCGCCTCGGGTGCGATCGTCGACAGCCGCAACTGGTCGTTCGATGCCCAGGGTCTCGCGTCCTCGTGCACGCTCGGCCGCGCCGCGAAGTTCAACGGCACGACGTTCTTCGCCGACATCGACAGCGTCAACAACAAGGTGACGTACAACGCCGGCGTGGCGGCGAGCCAGCTGAACCTGTTCAGCACGAGCTTCCTGCTCATCGGCAAGACGACCACGTGGCTGACGAACGTCAGCGCCACGATCGGCAACACGTGCGTCGGGTGCCAGGAGGGCGGCAAGAACCGCATCACGTTCCGGGGAACCGGCAATGCGCAGTTCAAGATCCTGTTCCTCCCGACCACCGTGTCCGCGACCGTCGACGGCGTGTTCGACTTCTCGGGCTCGACCATCCGCCGGGTGGACATCCGCATCACGAAGATCGGGTGGAACTTCCTGACCTTCGGTGTCCAGGCGGCGCTCGTCAGCGCCCTGGACTGCGACGTGGAGAAGGGCTTCACCACCGCGTGAACCCTGTCCGCGGGCTGGCGCATCGCTGATCCGGTCCTCGTCCGCACCCGCGGGCGGGGGCCTCTCCCACAGTGAGCGCCGGCCTGGTACCGGGCAAGGCCCGCCGACTGCGAACGAGCACGCTGTCGGCGGGCCGGCCTCGGCGGTCGCACGCGCGCGCCCGGAGCGCCCAGCGTCGGGATCCGTGCTCAGTACGGACGACGGTGCGCAGAACGCGCCGATTGCATCGCATGGCCGCGGGCGTAGCGTGGCGGTGACGACACCATCACCCCAAAGGAGGCACGTGATGACGATCCTCACCCGACGGACCGGTCCGTATGCAGAGCTCACCGATCTGCAGACGCGGTTTGACCGGATGTTCGAGGAGCTCTTCGATCGGGGCCGCGGTGGGAGTGGCGTGGCAGTCGACGTCATCGACCGCGACGACCACCTCGTGGTGCGTGCTGACCTTCCCGGGCTCACCCCCGACGAGGTCAAGATCGACGTGCACGACGACGTGCTGACCGTCCGCGGCGAGCACAGCGAGACCACCGAGGAGAAGGACGAGCGGTACATCCGGCGCGAGCGGCGCGTCGGGGCCTTCACGCGCTCCATCGCCCTCCCCCCGGGCGTCGACCCGGACGAGATCCACGCGGTCTCGAAGAACGGCGTCATCGAGATCGAGGTCCCGAAGCCGTCCACGACGGAATCGCGCTCGATCACGGTCGCGCCGGCGTCGTGATCAGCCCCCGGGCCTTCGCCGCCTCCGGGCCGCGGGGCCCGGACCGGCGGCCCGTCCTCGTCGGGCCCCTGCGCCGGCGCGAGGACCTACGCGGCGTCTGACGCGTCCCGGGGCACTGCGGGCGCTGAGCGCAGCGTGCGCCGCGGGGTCAGCCGACCCCGCACCCCGGCGAGCGCCTCGGCCTGAGTCGCATACGTGTCGAACTCGGGCCGGCCAGGGAGGCCGACGGCGCAACCGAAGATCGCCAAGCCGCCGGTGCGGGCCGCGAGGAGGTCGGCGGCGGCGAGCAACGTGTCCTGCAGCGGCACGGCGTGCGGTCGGGCGTCTCCGACTTCGACGATGACGAACGTGGCGCCGGCATCGAGGGATGCGCGCAGCGTCCTGCGCAGGTCGGCGACGGTGTCCGCGGTGAGCGGATCGGCGCACGTGATCACATCGGTCAGGGCATCGATCCGCTCGCGTCGGACCCCGGCGTTCCTTGGGGCCGTTTCGGGCTTGCTGCCAAGCATGGCGCTCCTCGCTCCTCGGAGGGGTGGTTCGAACGCTACGCAGGCATCGAGTGATCGACGTCGGTGGACACTGCGGATTCGCGACCGGGATGACGCCTGAGTCGCCCCCTCCTATCCGTGATTTGGACCAGGTGATGATCCGCGAGGACCCCCGATGGCGAGGCGCGGATCGCGGCCTAGCATCGGCTGGTCACCGCCGAGAGGAACCATGTGATGGCCAGCGCCGCACCTCATCCCGAGACCAGAACCGCAGTCCCGGCCGCACATGGGCTCCTGCGCCCTCCCCGAGACGCGGCTCGCCGCATGACGGGTTTCGGCGTGGTCGCACACGACGAGCTCGGCGCGATGCTCGAGCGCCAGCGCCTCGAGCACCGATCCGGACGGCTGGAGCGCGCGGTCGAGGCGCTGCGCACCCGGGTGGATGCGCGACGCGATGCGGACGGCCGTGTTCCCCGGCCGTTGCTGCAGGCGCTGGCTGACTTCGAGCGACAGTTGCGCACGACCGAGGACGCGCTGCGGAAGGCCCGGGCGCGGCGGTGATGTCCCCGCCGCGCTCCACCGGCAGCTAGTTCACCGACGGGTCGTCCGGCATGCGGGCGACCAGGGCAAAGGAGCCTCCGAGCCGCTCGAGGACCGTGCTCCAGAGTGCGTCGGGGTCGGCCGTGAACGGGTCGCCGGGATCGAGGTCGGCAACGATCCAGCCCTCGTCCTCGAGCTCGGCGTCGAGCTGGCCCGGCGCCCAGCCGGCATGGCCGGCGAAGACCCGTGCGCGCCGGACGGAGTCCGACAGGGACTCGAGATCGTCGTCGGCGCCGACGAAGCCGAGGTCGCCGGCGATCGCGACGGCCGGGGCGGCGGGCGCGGCGAACTCCGCGAGCACCATCACGCCGTTGGGCTGGACCGGGCCGCCGGCGAAGACGACCTCGTCGTCCGTGGCGATATCGGTCAGCGCAGGTGACGCGTCGGCCACCTCGAGGTCCATCGGCCGGTTCAGGACGACGCCCATCGCACCCTCTTCGGTGTGCTCGGCGACGAGCACCACGGTGCGGGTGAAGTTCGGATCCTGCAGAGCAGGAGAAGCGACGAGGAGGCGTCCGCGCAGCGAGTCCATTCCCCACATTGTGCAACGCCAGGCGCACCGGCCGCGCCGCGGTCAGATCCGCAGGACGATCTTCCCGCGCGTATGGCCCATCTCGATGAGGTTGTGGGCACGCGGCGCCTCGGTCAGCGGCAGCACGTCGGCGAGGTGGACCTGCAGCTCCCCGGCCTCGAACGCGCGACCCAGGAAGCGCAGCCCGTTGGCGTCGGGGCGCACGAAGACGTAGCGGCCCTGGATCTCGTGTTCCTCGAACAGTCCGCCGCGCGGCGGTGGCTGCACGACCGAGGCGATCTTCCCACGCGGGCGCACCACCTGGGCGCTGCGCGCGAGCGTGTCGCCGCCGATCAGGTCGACGACCGCGTCCACGCCCGCGAGATGGTTCCGGCCGATGACGTCGACGAAGTCCTCGGTGCCGTAGTCGATGCACTCATCGGCGCCGAGCCCGCGGAGATACTCGTGGTTCTGCGCGCTGGCGACCGCGATGACGTTCGCGCCCGCGCGCTTGGCGAGCTGCACGGCGAACGAGCCGACGCCGCCCGAGGCGCCGTGGACGAGGACGATCTGGCCGGCGACGACGCGCAGCGCCTCGTCGATCAGCTGCCATGCCGTGAGGCCCGCCAGCGGGACGGCGGCGGCCTCCTCGAAGCTCAGCGACGCGGGCTTGCGCGCCAGGTGCACGTCGCGAATCGTCGTGAGCTCCGCGTACGTGCCGTCACGGACGAAGTCCTTGCGGAAGTAGCCGTAGACCTCGTCGCCCGGCCGGAACTCGCTGACGGCGTCGCCGACCGCTTCGACCACCCCGGCAGCGTCCCACCCCGGGACCACGGGCGACCACGTCGGGAACGCGTCGGCCAGCAATCCGCGCCGGACGGCGGCGTCGACGGGGTTGACCCCCGCGGCGCGGACCCGCACGAGGACCGAGTCCGGCCCGACCGGTGGGGTCGGCAGGTCGTCCCGCAGGAGCAGGACCTCCGGGCCGCCGAAGGTCTCGAGAGCGATGCCGCGCATGTCGGCGGGCACTCTAGAGCGCGCCCCCGTCGCTGCGGCCGTGGCTGGACGGACGGCCCTACGCGGCGCGCCCGGCGCGGGCCGCGCCGCCGACCGGCTGCACCGGCGCGCGTTCGATGGTCTCGACCCCGCCGCCCTCGGCGGCGACGCGCACCGTGGGGCGCAGCGGATCCGCGGAGGCCACCTCGGCGACGACGCCGATGCGGCCGTCGACGAGCAGGACCTCGATCCCCGGCGGGTACGGCACGACGACCTCACGGAAGACCTCGACGAGGTCAGGGTCGAACGCCGTCCCCGCCCCGGCGATCACGGTGCTCCATCCCTCGTGCTGCGGCGCGGCCTCGCAGTACACGCGATTGGCGGTGGTCGCGTCGAAGACGTCGCAGATCGCCGCGACCCGCGCCTCCCAGGCGATCGCGTCACCGGCCAGCGCGTCCGGGTAGCCGCTCCCGTCCCAGCGCTCGTGGTGGCTGCGCATCACCGCCTGGACGAGGAACGACATGCCGGCCGGCAGGATCTCGGGACCGAGGGCGGTGTGCTGGTGGATGCTCTCGCGCCCAGGCTCGTCGAGCGGGCCCGGGTGCTCGAGCAGACCGCGCGGGACCGCGGCCTTGCCGAGGTCGATGAGCAGGAGCGCCAGGCCGAGCCGCTCGAGCCCCGCCTCGTTGACCGCGTAGCGCCGTGCCGAGGTCGCGGTGCTCGTGTCCACCCAGCCACGGGTCTGCTGATGCCGCGCGGCGATCAGCATGCCGAGGATCGCGACGTCGACGCTGTGGGCGGGCAGGTAGTCCGCCGGCGGGCCCGTCTCGCCGAGCGTCGGCAGGGTCGCCTCGCGCCGGCGGACCTCGAGCGCGAGCTCCTTGGCCACGGGTTCGAGCGCCGCGATGTCGGCGCGGCCGACGCCCGCACCCCGCGCCGCCGCGCGGTTCGCCGTCGCGAGCAGGTCTGACACGGCGCGGATCGCGCGGGCGCGGGCCTCGCGCGGCACGATCCCGACCGGCTCGATGCCGGCACTCACCTCGTCGTCGACGAAGACGTGGCTCACTCCGGCGCGTTCGAGGGCCCGCCGGTAGGCCGGCTGCAGCGGCGCGCCTGCGCTGAGCAGCGGCATGGCGTCCATCGCCGATGCGCGGACATCGCGAGCGATGATCGCGCCGTCGGCGACGTCGGGCGTGGCGACGAGCCGCACGTCAGCGGCCCGCGAGGTTGAGGGCGGCGGCTACTGCTGCTTGGGACGGCGCCAGTTGCCGTCCGTGCGCCGGTTCTCGGCCTTCTCGCCGAGCGCGACCGCCACGGCGAAGCCGATCAGACCATGCGCGAGCAGCGGGAAGACCACGAAGAACACGCCCACGAGGGCGATCGTGAACCAGGCGGCTTCGCTGAGAGCAAGAATCGGAGTCACGCCGGGAGTGTACCCCGCCGCAGGGCCCCGATGCCTGCTGGGTCACGAGGCGTAGCGACGGTCGAGAACGCGCCGCAGCTCGTTGTCGAGATAGTCCGAGACGATCTGGCGATCGCCCGCGTCGATCGCGGTCCAGCGCAGGGCGCGCAGGCCCGCGTCGCTGATGCGGGTCACGGCGCCGACGCACACCAGGCGCTCGTCGTGGTCGGGCAGGGAGAACTGGACCCGCAATGTGCTCCCGGCCTTGCCGGCCTGCACGCCGCCGATGAGCGCGCCGCCCGCGCTGAGGTCCACGGTCCAGCCCTCGCGCCAGTCACGGCGCTGGGGGTTGACCCCGACGCGCACGGGAATGACGACCGGGACACGGACCCACTGGCGCTTCTGCGCGCCGGTCGGCAGGCCGTCGACGAGGAACTGCATGCGGTCGGACAGCATCCGCCGGTTCTTGCCCTCGATGGCCATCAGCATGCCCTCCTGGGCGGTGCCGTCGGCCAGCGTGATCATGCCCTTCTCGCGGTGCAGCCTGCGGATCTCCGGCGCGTGGCGCGGGAGGTGCAGGGCGTGCGTGCCGTCCTCGGAGCCGAGGACGCGGACGTCGAGGCTGTCGAACCCGCGGATGGCGAGGCGGGCGCCGGCGTGCTTGCGGCCGAGCAGACGAGTACGAAGGGATGCAGACATCTCACCAGTTCTGGTCGGCTGTCCGGCGGGGAACTTGACGTTTTGGGCCCGGACTCGACGCCCCGTGGAGGGCAGCTAGCATCGCCGCGCATGAAGCTCGCGACGTTCCTGGTGCCCGGCGACGACACCCCGCATCCCGGTGAGGTGCGCGGCGACGAGGTCGTGGCCTTCACGGACGGGTCGACGGTCCGCGACCGGCTGGCCGGCGGCGACCGCACACCCGCCGACGGGCCGGCCCACCCGCTCGCCGGTGTCACGCTGCTCGCGCCGGTGCCCGACCCGCGCGTGCTGTTCGGCATCGGGCTGAACTACCGCGCCCACGCCGAGGAGCAGGGACTCGACGTCCCGGAGTTCCCGATCGTCTTCACGATGGCGCCGTCCGCGAGCGCGCCTCCGGGCGGCCCGGTCGTCTGCCCGCCCGTCGTGCGCCGGCTGGACTACGAGGGCGAGCTCGTCGTCGTCATGGGCGCGGACGGGGAGGTCGCCGGCTACGCGGTGGGCGACGACGTCTCCGCGCGCGACCTGCAGCGGCGCGAGAAGCAGTGGACCCGCGCGAAGGGCGCCGACGGGTTCTGTCCCTGGGGCCCGTGGGTCACCACGGCTGACGAGGCGCCCGACCCGCACGACCTGCAGCTGCGCACCTGGGTCAACGGCGATCTGCGCCAGGACACGCGCACGTCGGACCTCGTCTTCACGGTGCCCGAGATCGTCGCGTTCATCCGCGAGACGACCACGCTCGAGCCGGGCGACCTCATCTTCACGGGCACGCCGAGCGGCGTCGGCAGCGCGATGGACCCCCGGGTGTTCCTGGAGTCCGGCGACGTGATCCGCATCGAGATCGAGGGCCTGGGCGCCATCGAGCACCCGGTGGCCTGAGTGCCGCGCGAGGACCCCGCCACGCTGCCCGACTTCGCGCCCGGCACCGTCGCGGTCCTCTCCACCGGCGCGGGCGCACCGCACGCGATCCCGGTGTCGACGGCGGTCCGGGTGTCGGATACGCGGCTCGTCCTCGCGCTCGCCCGGCGGCGCGAGAGCCTGCGCCGCCTGCGTGAGGACCCGCGCGCGGCGCTGACGATCATGGCCGGCGGCGACATCGCGCTGACCGCCCACTGCGAGGTGACGATCCTCGAGGACCCG
>SYBY01000380.1 GCA_005788585.1 Actinomycetota bacterium
CATGGTCTGAACCAGTGTAGCGGCAGGTAGGTGCCCCTCGGCGTCCGCGTGCGCGCGCGACACCGGGTTCAGGAGGATTGCCGTTCTGCCGATACCGCCTGCGGGGAAGATGGCTGCACACCGCTTCGACGACACCCTTGACGTCCGGTTCCGCCTGCGTGCGGTGCACGTGGGCGTCGGGCTGTCCGTGATCTGCGGGCTCGTCATCGCCGCCTACGCGGCGGCGACCTGGGATCGCCCGCACCGCCCGGCGCTGCTCGGGGTCGCCGTGGGCGCGATCCTGCTCGGCGTGGCTGCCGAGCGGCTGCCGTGGGCGTCGATCGCCCGCAGCCGGATCGCCGAGCTCGCGTTCGTCACCTGGAGCGCCCTGCTCGTGGTCGTGCTCGCCCTCGCTGCGGGCCTCGACGGCGGCATCCCCAGCCCGCTGACCTTCGCGCTCTTCCTCCCCCTCGCCTACGTCGCGACGTCCTATCCGACGCGCTCCGTGCTGGCCGTCGGGACCGTCGACCTCGTGGCGGTCGCCGTCCTCGTCGTGGTCGCCGACGAGGTCCCATGGCAGGACGCCGCCGCCGTCGCCGTGCTGCTCGCGCTCGGCGCGGTCCTCTGCGTCTGGCAGGCGCGTAACCACGCCCGCCGCCAGGCCGATCTGGCCCGGGTCTCACGGGCCGACGCGCTCACGGGCGCGCTGAACCGCCACGGGCTGCGCGAGCGCCTCGACGGCGAGCTGTCGGCCGCCGACCGCACCGCGCGCCCGCTCGCGCTCGTGCTCGTCGACCTCCACGACTTCCAGTCCGTCAACGAGACCCAGGGCCACGAGGCCGGCGACGAACTGCTCCAGTGGACGGCGAACCGGCTGCGCGAGCTCCTGCGCCCCAGCGACGCCCTGGGGCGGACCGGCGGGGACGAGTTCGCCATCGTCGCCCCGACCGCCGGGCGCGAGGAGGCCGAGCTCATCGCCGCGCGTGTCACCGCCGCGCTGAGCGAGCGCACGCGCGCGTCGATCGGCATCGCGGCGTTCCCGCAGGATGCGAGCACGCCCGCCGGGCTCCAGGCTGCCGCGGACACCGCGCTCCTGCAGGCGCGGACGAGCGGTCAGGGCGACGGGCGCGACCTCGGGTGGGCCGCGGCGCTCGCCCAGGCGATCGATCTGCGCCTCGCGGTCTCGTCCGACCACTCGGGCGGGGTGGGCCGGCTCGCCGTCGAAATCGGAGGGCGCTTGGGCCTGCGCGACGACGACCTGTCGGACATCCGGCTCGCCGGCGCGCTGCACGACATCGGCAAGAGCGCCGTCCCCGACGACCTCCTCACGCGCCCGGGTCGCCTGGACGAGACCGAGCTCCTGGCCGTGCGCCGTCGCACGCGCGAGGGCGCCGAGCTCGTGCGACGCGTCCCGGGGATGGAGCGCGTCGCCGACTGGATCGGCGCGTCGCTGGAGCACTGGGACGGCACCGGCTATCCCGACGGACTGGCCGGCGAGCGCATCCCCCTCCCCGCGCGGATTCTCCACGTCGCGGATGCCTTCGACGCGCTGACGCATCCGCGCCCCTACCGCGACGGCGTCGGCCCGGACGACGCCCTGCGCGAGATCGAGCACCACAGCGGCACGCAGTTCGACCCGGCCGTCGTGCGCGCGCTGGCCCAGGTGGTGGCCACGGGTGTCACGCGCTGAGCACCCCGACGGCGACGCGCTCGTCGCCTTCCACCTGCGCAACATCCGCGCGGGCTGCTGGGTGAGCCTGACCTTCTGCGCGCTGTACGTCGCCTACGTCGCTGCGACGCCCGACGACCCGAACCGGCTCATCATCCTCGGGCTCGCCATCCTCGCCGCAGCCGCGACGGGCGTCATGCTCGTGCTGCCGCTGGAGCGACTGCTGCGCGGCCACTTCGAGCTGTTCTTCACCGGCTGGACCATCGTGCTCGTGACGCTCATCTCGATCAGCGTCGCACTCGACGGCGGGGCGGACAGCCCCTTCATCGTCGTGCTGTTCGTGCCCGTCGGCTTCTCGGCGCTGAGCTACCCCATGCGTCCGGCGATCGTCAGCGGCGCCATCGCGGTCGGCGCGTACATCGCGATCGTGGCGCTCGACGGCGGTGTCCCCTACCCCACCGCCGTCTTCACCGCAGCCACCCTCGCCGGCTTCACGATCCTCGGGGCCTTCCAGGCCAGCAACTCCGACCTGCATCGGGGAGCCATGGCGCAGGCATCCTTCAGCGACGTCCTGACCGGCTGCCTGAACCGCCGCGGCTTCGAGCACCACATCGACGACATGCTCGCGTGCGCCGAACGCGACGACACACCCGCGAGCCTCGTGCTCTTCGACCTCGATGACTTCAAGGAGGTCAACGACGTCCACGGCCACGCGGCGGGAGACGACCTGCTCCGCTGGGTCGTCACGCGCATCGAATCCGCGCTCGGCGAGCACGAGACGCTCGGGCGGCTCGGTGGCGACGAGTTCGCGGTCGCCATCACGGGCGCCCGGCACGCGCACGCCACGCGACGCGCCGACGAGCTCGAAGACCTGCTCGCCGAGCGCGTCCACGCGTCGTTCGGCGTCGCAGCGTTCCCGGACGACGGGCGGACGTCGGAGGACCTGCACCACGTCGCCGACGCCGCGCTCTATCGCGTCAAGCGCGCGCGGGAGGCGCGGCCACGCGAGCTCGGGTGGGCCGCCGCGCTGGCGCATGCCGTCGACCTGAGGATGGCGGGTGGTCACGACCACTCGGCGGCGGTCGGCGACCTCGCCGCGCGGATCGCGACGCAGCTCGGCTGGGGCGCCGACGACGTCGCCGCGGTCGGCCTCGCCGCGACGCTGCACGACGTGGGCAAGGCCGCCGTCCCCGACGCGATCCTGCGCAAACCCGGCCGTCTGGATCCCGAGGAGCTGCGCATCGTGCGCAGCCACCCGCCGATCGGCGCCGACATGGTCGGCCGCATCCCGGGGATGGAGCGAATCGCCCAGTGGATCCGGTGCTCCCACGAGCGCCCCGACGGGCACGGCTATCCCCTCGGGCTCCGCGGCCCCGAGATTCCTGAGGCCTCGCGGATCATCCACGTCGCAGACGCCTTCGACGCGATGACCAGCGAGCTGCCCTACCGCCGCGCGCTGAGCACGTCCCGCGCCGTCGAGGAGCTTCAGCGCTGCGCCGGCACGCAGTTCGACCCCGACTGCGTCCGCGCGCTCACGGACGTCGTCGGCGTGGATATCGCCGCGCCTGCGGCCTGAGGCGTCGCTCAGCCCGGCGCAGGGCAGCTGCGGCGCACGTCGTTGTCGGCCTCGGACGACTCCGTGATGGCCGCCAGCACATCCAGCTGGACCCGCACCCTCGTCCCGGCGGGGCAGGCGCGTGCCGGGACCTCGATGACGCGCGCCTCGCGCGCCGCGAGGCCGCCGACCGTCACCGTCGCGGCCTCGCCGCCATCGTCGGGGCCGGCGGACACCGCGAACGCCGCGGCGGGCCCGCGCCCGGAGTTCACGACGGTGAGCAGGTACGTGAACGTCCCCGGCGCGGGTCCCGCGGTGGCACGCAACGCCAGCAGCCGCAGGTTGGGCCGCGGGTCCGGCTGGGTGCACAGCGGCGTCGTGCGTCGCGCGTTGGCCAGCACCGACCCGTCGGCCGCGTACCAGCGGTAGCGGACCACCGCGCGGTAGCGGGCAGGCGCCTGGAGCCCGTCGACGCGCTTGCTGTAGATGAAGCCACGGCGCTTGGACTTCGAGCGCTCCCACCGGTCGAAGCTCGGCGCCTTCACCGCCTGGTAGCCACGGTCACCGGGGCCGCGGACCTCGAGCGTGAACCGCATGGCCATCCGTGCGGTGCCACTGCGCGCGGGCATCGAGCCCGTGAAGACGGCGAAACGCTCCGCGGACGTCGCCCCCGTGCGGCAGGTCGGGACGTCGGCGCGCAGCGGCGGCGCCGCCTGGCGGGCCTTGGCGGCCGCCGGGGCGACGGGCAGCGCGGCGAGCAGGGCCGTGGCGAGCAGAAGAGGACGCACGATGCGCACGCTCCCACAAACAACGACGGCCCCGGAAAGTTCCGAGGCCGCCGAGATTCACCGCGTGGTCGGAAGTTCGGCGCCAGCCGAACTTCCAGTGGCATCGGCGCCAGCCGATGTCACGTCAGCTTGTACTTCGGCCCGTCGCCGCCCACGGGGGTCGTCAGGCGACCGCCCTTCGCGGTGATCGCGCCGCACTGCACGCAGTTCGTGTAGTTGACGATCACGTCGACGTCGCCGGACTCCGGCGCGTCCTCCGGGATCTCGTACACGCCCGCCGGGCACATCCACACCCACGTCTCCGCGACCTCACGCGGGACGTGCGTCTGCACGCGGATGTGGTTCGGCGTGTTGTCCTCGTTCTCGTTGCCGGTGATGAAGACCGACGAGAGCTTGTCGAACGTGTACTTGCCGTCCGGGACCGGGTATTTGTCCTTGGTCTTGCCGATGTACATCGGCTTCGCGTCGTTGCGGTGCCACGACGCGCGACCCGGGAGCTTGCCCTTGGTGATCTGGTGGATGCCGCTGATCGGGCCGCCGACGAGCAGGCCCTTCTGCAGCGGCTGGCGCGCGTTGCGCACCTCCCACAGCTCCTTGCCGACGGACGAGTTCTCGATCATCTCCTCGTAGATCTCGAAGTTCGTCTCGCCGCGCTTGAGCTGCTCGTAGATCGCCTCGGCGGCGAGCATGCCCGACTTGATGCAGTGATGGACGCCCTTCAGCGCCATCGTGTCGACCATGCCGGCCGAGTCGCCGACGAGGACCGCGCCCGGCGCGGACAGCTTCGGCATCGACCAGTAGCCGCCGCCCGGCAGCGCCTTCGCGCCCCAGCCGACGCGCTCGCCGCCCTCGAGGATCTTGCGGACGAGCGGGTGCGTCTTGAACGCCTGCAGCAGGTCGTGCGGCGAGGTCGTCGCGTCCGCGTACTCGAGCTCCACGACGAAGCCGATCGAGACGAGGTCGTCGCCCGTCTTCTCGTCCTTCATCGGGTAGATCCAGGTGCCGCCGATCTGCCCCGCCTTCGGGCTGATCGACAGCGGCCACGGGCCCATCGTGTGAATGAGGCGGTCCAGCGGCTTGGCGACCTTCCAGACCTCCTTGACCCCGAGCTCCCAGACCTGGGGCTCGGAGCCCTCGGCCAGGTTGAACTCGCGGATCGCGGCGCCCGTGAGGTTGCCCCAGCAGCCCTCGGCGAGCACCGTCGCCTTGGCGACGACGTCGACGCCCGGCTCGTAGTTGCTGCCCGGCTGGCCGTCCTTGCCGACGCCCTTGTCGCCGGAGCGGATGCCCCGGACGACCCCGTCGGTGACGAGGAGCTTCGTGGCGGCGGTCTCCGTGAGGATGTACGCGCCCGCCTCCTCGGCCATCTTCTGCTGATAGCGCGCCAGGGCGCTGACCGAGATGACCTCGTTGCCGTGGTTCTTGAACGGCGGCGGGGTCGGGATGCGCAGGGAGGTCTTGGAGGTCGGCGTCAGGTAGACGGCCTCCTTCTCGACCTCGCCGAAGGCGAAGCCCTCCTTGCGCCAGTCCTCCCGGGTCATGTCCGGGAACAGCTCTTCCAGCGGGCCGGGGCGAACGACGGCACCCGAGAGGGTGTGACCGCCGCAGACCGTCGCCTTCTCGATCACCGCGACAGGCACCTCACCGAGGCGCTCCATCGTCTCCGGATCGTCAGCGAGCAGCTGCAGCAGCCGGTTCGCGGTCGCGAGACCGGCGGTGCCGCCACCGACGATGGCGACACCGACCTCGATGATCTCGTCCTCGCCATCAAGCTCGCGCTTGATGAACTCGTTGGGCGAGTCGACGGGCGGCGGGTACGCGATGGGCGCAGTCGACCGTCCGTTGCCGTTAGCCCCGGCCATCTGGATCAGCTCCCCTTCTTGGCCTTGACGGCCTCGGTGAGGGCCGGCATGACCTTCTGGACGTCGCCGACGATCCCGAGATCGCTGAACTCGAAGATCGGAGCGTTCGCGTCCTTGTTGATCGCGATGATGTTCTCCGAACCCTGCATGCCGACCTTGTGCTGGATCGCGCCGGAGATGCCCGCCGCGACGTACAGCTTCGGGGCGACCGTCTTGCCCGTCTGGCCGATCTGGCCCGCGTACGGGAACCAGCCGGCGTCGACGACCGCGCGGGTCGCACCCACGGCGGCACCGCCACCGAAGGCGGCGGCGAGGTCCTCGGCGAGCTGGAAGCCCTCCGCGGCGCCGAGGCCACGGCCACCGGCGACCAGGACGTTCGCGTCCTCGATGTTGATGTCGGCGCCGCGCTGCTCGCCGCGCTTGACGAGGCGGACCTTGCCGGCCTGCTCGGAGAGCTCGACCGTGATGTCCTCGACGCTGGCGGCGCTGCCGCTCTGCGTCGCCTCGAAGGCGTTGGTGCGGCCGATGAGGACGCCCTTGCCCTTGTAGTTGCTCTCCGAGATGAGCGAGTCACCCAGGATCGGACGCTGCGCGACGAGCTTGCCGCCCTCGACCTTCACGCCCGTGACCTCGGCCGTGATGCCCGCGCCGATGCGCGCGGCCAGGCCGGCGCCGATCTCGAACCCGAGCAGACCGCCGCCGAAGATGGCGTAGTCGTAGTCGTTGTCCGCGAACAGCTTCGCCAGCACGTCGACGGCCGGCGTGGAGACGCCCTCGGGCGCGTCCTTGGCGCGGAAGACCTTCGCCGCGCCGTACTCGCCGAGGCTGCCGGCGACCGCGTCGTCGACGTTGCCGACGACGACCGCATGCGCCTCGGTGCCCAGCTCGCCGGCGAGCTTCGCCGCCTGGCTGACCGCGCCGAGCGAGTTCTTGTTGATGGCGCCCTCGTTGGTGAGGGCGTAGACCAGGATGCCAGCCATGATCAGATCAGCTTCCTCTCGTCGAGCCACGCCACGATCTGCTCGACCGTCGCGGACGTGTCCTCGTCCTCGATGATGGTGCCGCCGGACTTCTTGGGCGGCTCGGTGAAGTTGCCGCAGTCGATCCGCGACCCGGCGGCGCCGACCTTGTCGGCCTCGATGCCGGCGTCGGCGATCGTGACCTTCTCGAGCGGCTTCTTCTTCGCGCCCATGATCGCCTTCAGCGACGGGTAGCGCGGCTCGTTGATCGCGTCGCCCACGGAGATGACGGCGGGCAGGTCGATCTCGACCGTGTCGTAGCCGTACTCGGCCTGGCGCTCGGCGGTGATGGTCTCACCGGCGACGTCCATCTTCACGACCTGCGTCAGCGACGGGTAGCCGAGGAACTCGCCCACGACCGCGCCGATGGTGTAGTTCTCGCCGTCGTCGCTCTGCTGACCCAGCAGGACGAGATCGGGGCTCTCACGCTCGAGCAGCTTCGCCAGGGCGTAGCCGGTCGCGATGACGTCGGAACCGGCGACGGCATCGTCGGTGAGCAGCACGGAACGATCCGCGCCGAGAGAGACGGCCTTGTGGAGCGCACGCTCAGCACCGGCCGGGCCGGCGGTGATCGCGACGATCTCCTCGACGGGGATGGTCCCGCCTTCCTTCAGCTGCACCGCGGCCTCGATGGCGTGGGTGTCATACGGGTTGAGGTTCTTCTCCCCGGATCGGTCCAGACGACCTGAACCGTCGATGCGCTTCTCGACGGCGGCGTCCGGCACCTCCTTCACCAGGACGGCAATCTTCACTTCGGCCTCCTCTGGGCAAACGAACGTTCGGGATGCTAGCGAACTGACTGACGAGTCAATCGGTCGCCTGTGCGGGTGACAGCCGGAGCCGCGTCCTGCGACCCCGGACCGCCCGGGCGACCATGGTTGGTCGGGCTTACGCCCGGTCTACGGACGTCTGGATGAAGTCGATGATGTCCTGCGTCGGAGCACCCGGCGTGAACACCTCGGCGACACCCAGCGACTTCAGCTCCGGGATGTCGTCCGCGGGAATGGTCCCGCCGACGGTCACCAGCACGTCATCGATGTCCTGCTCCCGCAGCAGCTCGACGATCCGGGGCACGAGCGTCATGTGCGCTCCCGAGAGGATCGAGAGGCCCACCGCATCGGCGTCCTCCTGGATCACGGTCTCGACGATCTGCTCGGGAGTCTGGTGGAGACCCGTGTAGATCACCTCCATGCCGGCATCACGCAGCGCGCGGGCGATGATCTTCGCTCCGCGATCGTGTCCGTCCAAGCCGGGCTTGGCGACGACGACACGGATCTTCTTCTGCGTGGGCTGGGACATGGGGAGAGCGCCGCTGGGCCGACGTACCGTCTGAGCTGCGGCCGCGGGATCATAGACGCGCGCGCGCCTGCCGCGCGTTCTCCCTCGATGTCGCCCTACGCCAGACGCAGGTGCGGGTAGTCCCCGTCGGTGCGGATGGTCCCGTACCGCACGCAGTTCTTCCCGTCGCGCTTGGCCTGGTAGAGCGCCTGGTCGGCGGCCGCGATGAGCGCTTGGCCGTCGGGGACCTCGGCACCGAGCGAGGCCACGCCGACGGACGTCGTGACGGAGAGCCGCTCGCCCTCGGTGTCGACCAGCTCGAGTGCGGCAACCGCGGCGCGTACGCGCTCGGCCAGGGCGATCGCCTGGCTGAAGTCCACGCCCTGGAGCACCACGCCGAGCTCCTCGCCGCCGTAGCGCGCGGGCTCGTCGTCGGCGCGGCAGCACTCGCGCAACGCGTCGGCCACGGCACGCAGGACGATGTCGCCGGTCTGATGGCCGCGGCTGTCGTTGACGGCCTTGAAGTCGTCGAGGTCGAGCAGCACGAAGCTCAGCGGCACCTGCGACCGGTGGTAGCGCTCGACGCCCTGGGTCAGCAGCTCCTGCAGGCGG
>SYBY01000381.1 GCA_005788585.1 Actinomycetota bacterium
CGACCCGCCGGTCCCGGCGCCCGAGCCCGCACCCGTCGCTCCGCCCACTCCGGCCCCTGCTCCCGCGGCACCGCCCGCCGCGCCGGCCGAGCCCGAGGCCGACGGGCCCGTGCGCAAGCAGCCGACCACCGGGTCCGACCGTCCCCGGCCCGCACGCGAGCCGGCCAGGCCGAAGCGCGACCGCGAGACCTCCTCGACTCCGACCTCGCCGTCGGACGCGGCGCCCGTCCCGCCGCCCGGCCCGGGCAACGCACCCGCGCCGCCAGAGAGCCGCCGTGGCGACGCCAGCGCCGCGCTGCTGTCGCCCACCTCGCCCGGCGTGCCGAGCTACTTCATCGACTCGTTCCGCATCCCGCCGTTCCTCCTGCCGATCTACCAGGCCGCCGGCGTGCAGTACGGCATCCGCTGGGAGATCCTCGCCGCGATCAACGAGATCGAGACCGGCTACGGGCGCAACCTCAACGTCTCGTCGGCGGGTGCCCTGGGATGGATGCAGTTCATGCCCGCCACGTGGCGGGCCTACGGGGTCGACGCCAACCTCGACGGCATGAAGGACCCGTTCAACCCCGTCGACGCGATCTTCGCCGCTGCTCGGTACCTGCGCGCGGCGGGCGCGCACGAGGACCTCGAGCGCGCGATCTTCGCCTACAACCACGCCGACTGGTACGTCCGTGACGTCCTGCGCCGCGCGAAGCTCGTCGCTGCGCTGCCGACCGATCTCGTCAGCTCGCTGACGGGGCTCACCCAGGGCATCTTCCCGGTCGCCGACGCCGGCACCGACACCCGCGGCAGCGTGCCCCGCGTCCGCGCCGACGACGGCGAGCGCCGGATCCGGATCAGCGCCCGGACGGGGAGCGCGGTGACCGCGGTGACGGACGGCACCATCGTCCAGACCGGCCGGACGGAGGAGCTCGGCCGCTACGTCAAGCTGCGCGACTCGTACGGGAACACGTACACGTACGCGAACCTGCGGTCGTTCGCGACCGAGGTGCCCGTGCCCAAGCCGCGGGCGACGTCTCGTGAGGAGATCGTCGCCGAGCTCGACCTGCCGACCCGCGACGAGCAGCCGGACCTCGCCGCGAGCACCACCGACACGCCCGCCGATCCGCGGCCGCTCGAGCCCGTCGTGGCGGAGGACGATCGTCCCGCAGCCCGGCCCGCGTCGGGCGCCGGGGCGTACACCGTCATCGCGAAGGCGCCTCCGGCGCCGGTGCGCGCACCCCTGAGCCCCGCCCCGACCGAGGCGGAGCTCGGCGTGCCAGGCGCGGCGCCGCCCGCGGTGTTCGTCGAGAGCGGGGCATCGCCGGTCGCGTCGGCGCCGCCCGCCACGACGACCCCGGTCACGCCGCCGGTGAGGCAGGTGCCGCCCGCCATCGCGGAGGACGACGCTCCGGCCGACGGACCGGCGACGACGCCCGCGCCCGCGACGCCCACGGTCCCGGAGCCGCCGGTCGCACCCGAGACGCCGACCGCACCGGAGACCGGGCCCGCGCCGCCCTCCGAGCCGGCCGGCACCGCGCCTGCCGAGCCCGCGACGACGGTCCCCGAGCCCGCTGCCACGGCCACCACGCCGGCGCCGAAGCCGACACCTGAGGAGCAGGCCGATCCCGCCATCGACCCGCTGCTGCCTCAGCGCGAGCCCGCGATCCCGCCGGCCGAGGAGCCCGAGCCCGCGACGCCGGAGGCCGACGCGCCCGGCGCGCCGGAGGACGACACCCCGCCCGAGGCCGAGCCGTCAGCGGCCTCCGGCCAGGAGCAGGCCGAGGCGCAGGCCGCGCGATCGATCTCCGACTACTTCACGATCGACTACGGGCTGGAACGCGACGACGTCGAGCTCAAGCCGCTCCGTGAGGGCGGGCGCGTGATCGCGGGCACCGTGCTCGGCCGGACCGGCGGCGACGAGGGCGCAGCGAACAGCGACCTGGGCTTCGAGATCCGACCTGCGGGGCAGGACGCGCCACGCGTCGACCCACGGCCCATCGTGAAGGGCTGGCAGCTCCTGGAGTCCACGGCGCTGTACCGCGCCCGCGCGGCCGACGTGAAGGCCGGCACGGCCGTGAGCATCGGGCAGATCATGCTGATGGACAAGCAGACCCTGCAGCGGCGGGTGCTCGACAACCCGAGGATCGACATCTACAGCTGCGGCCGGCGCGACATCTCCGCCGGGATCGTCGACCGCCGCGTCCTCGCGACGCTGGAGTACCTCGCCGCGGTCGACCTGAAGCCGACCGTCACGAGCCTGCGCTGCGGCCACGGCGTGTACACCGCGAGCGGCAACGTCAGCCACCACACGACGGGCACCGCCGTGGACATCGCGGCGATCAACGGCAAGCCCATCCTCGGCAACCAGGGCAAGGGCTCGATCACCGACCAGGCGGTCCGCCGCCTGCTCAGCCTGCAGGGCACGATGCGCCCGTCACAGATCATCACGCTCATGCGCTACGAGGGCGCGGACAACACCGTCGCCATGGCCGACCACCACGACCACATCCACATCGGCTGGCGGCCCACCCTGGAAGAGCGCAGCGACACCGGCCAGACGCTTGAGTCGCTCCTCAAGCCCCAGCAGTGGAACCGGCTCATCGACCGGCTCAACGAGA
>SYBY01000382.1 GCA_005788585.1 Actinomycetota bacterium
ACGCGGCTCACCTTCGGCTTCCAGCTTGCGTCGCAGGTTCGACACGAACACCTCGATGGTGTTCGTCGTCGCGAACGGGTCGTAGCCCCAGACCTCTTCGAGCAGGCGCTGGCGCGGCACGACGATGCGCTCGTTGCGCATGAGGTACTCGAGCAGCTCGAACTCGCGCTGGGTCAGCTCGATGTCGCGCTCGGCGCGCCTGACCTCGTGAGTGTCGGGGTTCAGGGAGAGATCGGCCACGACGAGCGAGGCGCTCCCTCGCGGCGGCCGGCGGCGCAGCAGCGCGCGCATGCGGGCCAGGAGCTCCTGGCGCTCGAACGGCTTGACGAGGGAGTCGTCGGCGCCCGCGTCGAGCCCTTCGACGCGCTGCTCGACGCCGTCGCGTGCGGTCAGCATGAGGATCGGGACATCGCCCTTCTCGCGCAGGCGCCGCGCCACGTCGATGCCGTCGACGAGGGGCAGCCCGAGGTCGAGGACGACCAGGTCGGGTGAGAACGACTCGGCGTCGGCCAGCGCGGTTTCGCCGTCGAGGCTGGCGCGCACCTCGTAGCCCTCCAGGCGCAGCGAGCGCTGAAGAACCTGGACGATCTCCTCGTCGTCCTCGACCACCAGCACGCGGGCAGGGCGTTCGTTCATACGTTCATGCTAGATGGCACGGTCGGCGGCTCCACGCCGTCGTGGTACGGGACCTGGTCCTGGAGCCGGAAGGAGTAGGCGTGCCGTCCCCGTCGGGGTGGCGGTCGGCCGCGCGGATCTTGCCCTCGTCGGGGTACAGCACGATGTCGGGCTCGCCGTTCGTGCTGATCGCCAGGAACCGCACGGGCGTGTCCGTGTCGTTGACGAGCTGGTGCCCGCCGTCCTCACCCACGGGGAAGCTCACGATCTCGCCCTCGGCCATCCGGCGCCAGCCGGCCGGGGTCCGTGGCGCGGGCGTACCAGCGAGGACGATCACGAGCTCCTCCTCGGCGAGGTGCAGGTGGTACGGGTAGGCGGCCTCGCCGGGCGGCAGCTCCCACTGGCTGATGCCCAGGCGCCGCGCACCGACCTGCCGCCCGACGCGGGCGCGGCGGGCGCGAAACCCGTCCTGGTCTCGCAGTTCGTCATAGGTGGGGGAGTGGAGGTTCGCCATGGCCACGGTCTAACCGATCGGGCAGGGATCGCGCCACCCCCGGCGAATCGAGGTCGAAGGACATGGCAGCCCGTCGTCAGCCCGCCAAACGCCGAGCACGCGCCCGGCGCTCATCGCCGACCGCGTTTCGGCTGCCCGCGCTCGAACAGCGCCAGCTCGACCTGGTCGGGCTCGGCCTCGTCGCGGTCGCCGTCCTGCTCGCCTTCCCGCTGTATCTCGGGTGGAACGGCGGGGTGGTCGGCGAGCAGATCCTCGACGGCCTCGAGTTCCTGCTCGGCCAGCTCGCGTACGCCGTGCCGGTTTTCGTCGCAGGCGCAGGCGCGGTGCTCGTGCTGCGCCCGGTGCTCCCGTCGGTCCGGCCCATCCGCGCGGGGGCGGTCTGCCTCGCGCTCGCCTTCGCCCTGGGCCTGGCCGCCGGCACGCTCGGCTTGGGCCCCGGTGATCGCCCCGGCTTCTGGGATGCCCAGGAGTACCGCGAGGCCGGCGGCCTGCTCGGTGAGACCCTGCTGTGGATCACCGTCACCGGTCTCGGGATCGCCGGTGCGCACGTCATCGCCGTCTTCCTGCTGCTCGCGGGCCTGCTGCTGCTGACCGGCGCCTCGATCGCCGGGGTTCTGCGTGCGACCTCCACGTCCGTGGCGGACACCACGCGCGTCATCCGCACCGCTGTCCCCGCGCGCCCGCTCCGTACGTCGGCGCCGCCGGAGGACGAGCCGACGATGGTCCCGCCCGAGCCGGAGGACGAGGAGCCGATCGTGCGCGCCACGCACGTCGAGGCACCCGCCGCGCGCACGCTCGACGGCGCGGAGCGCTTCCCGGATCTCTTCGGCGACACCACCGTCTCACCGGACCCCTTCGAGCCCGACGAGGAGCCCGAACCCGCGCCCGCCCCGGACACCGAGCGGCTCGCGCCTGCGGATCACCCCGAGCTCGGGCCCGTCGAGGACGACGACCTCGAGGACGAGGAGGACGAGGACGAGGACGGCGTCATGAAGGTCAGCGAGGAGGACCTCACGCCGCAGGGGCGCCTGCGCGCGTCGGTGACCGACTCGCCCGACTTCCAGTGGAAGGTGCCGCGCGCCCGCCTGCTAACGCGCTCCACACGCGACCAGACCCGACCCGACACCGCGGCGCAGAAGGAGACCGCGCACGCGCTCATCGAGGCGCTCGCGCACTTCAAGGTCGACGCCAAGCTCGTCGGCACCGTCGCCGGCCCGCACATCACCCGCTACGAGCTGCGGCTGGCGCCGGGCATCAAGATGTCCAAGGTCAGCCAGCTCAAGGACGACCTGGCCTACGCGCTCGCCGCCGTCGACATCCGCATCCTCGCCCCGATCCCCGGCAAGACCGCGGTGGGCGTCGAGGTGCCGAACGCCAACCGGCACATGGTCCACCTCGGCGATGTCTTCCAGGACGCGCCCGAGGGCTGGTCGCCGCTCACGGTGTGGCTCGGCAAGGACGTCGGGGGCAAGGCGATCGGCGCCGACCTGGCAAAGATGCCGCATCTCCTCGTCGCGGGTACCACCGGCGCGGGCAAGTCCGGCGCGATCAACGCGATGCTCGCGAGCATCCTGCTGCGCGCCACGCCGCACGAGCTGCGGATGGTCCTCGTCGACCCCAAGCAGGTCGAGCTCAACCTCTACGAGTCCATCCCGCACCTGCTCACGCCGGTCATCACGAACCCGCGCAAGGCCGCGAACGCGCTGCAGAACCTCGTCAAGGAGATGGAGGCGCGCTACACGATCATGTCGCTGGCGCGCACCCGCAACCTGCCTGAGCTCAACCGCGTGCGCGAGGGTCGCGGCGAGCCGGCGCTGCCGTACATCCTCTGCGTCATCGACGAGCTCGCGGACCTCATGATGGTCGCGCCCGCCGACGTCGAGGACTCGATCATCCGCCTCGCGCAGAAGGCGCGCGCAGTCGGCATCCACCTGGTCCTCGCCACGCAGTCCCCGCGCGTCGACGTCATCACCGGCATGATCAAGGCGAACGTCCCGAGCCGCATCGCGTTCGCTGTGTCCTCGCAGACGGACTCGCGGGTAATTCTCGACCAGAACGGCGCCGAGTCGCTGCTGGGCCAGGGCGACATGCTGTTCGCGCCCGTCGGCTCGTCGCGCCTGCAGCGCATCCAGGGCGCGTACATCGACGAGCCCCAGATCGAGGAGATCACGTCCTTCTGGCGTCAGCAGGGTGAGCCCGAGATGCGCGAGGAACTGCTCGAAGAGGTCGAAGAGGAGGCGCAGGACACGGGCCCCGGTTCCGGCGATGGCGACGACATGAGCCCGGACGAGGACCCGCTGCTCGAGGACGCCATCCGGCTGGTCGTCGAGATGGGGACCGCGTCGACCTCCATGCTCCAGCGGCGCCTGCGCCTTGGCTACACGCGCGCGGGACGCCTCATCGACATGCTCGAGCGCCGCGGCGTCATCAGCGGCTACGAGGGGTCCAAACCGCGCCAGGTCCTCGTCGGCGAGGGCGACGTCGAGCGCTTCCTGCAGTCGCTGCGGGCACGGGAGGGCGCAGGGCAGCCGAGCGAGGCTGCAGCCGCGCACCCGGAGCCCGAACCAGTGGCCGAGTAGCCTTCCGCCGGCATGGCGGAGATCGGTGAGACCCTGCGTGACGCGCGCATGCGCGCCAGGATCGATATCTCGGAGATCGAGGCGCAGACCAAGATCCGGGCGAAGTACCTGCGCGCGATCGAGAATGAGGAATGGGATCTGCTCCCAGGCCCCACGTACGTGAAGAGTTTTCTGCGCACGTACGCCGAGGCGCTGGGCCTCGACGCGCGCGCCCTCGTCGAGGAGTACAAGCTCCGGCACGAGCGGCTCTCCGACGACCAGCTGCGGCCGATCGGACCGCCGGGGACCGCCGCGAAGGGCGGCCGCACGCGCGCGCCGTCCGGGGGGCCGCCGCGCCTGCTGATCGTCGGCGTGATCGTGGCCCTGATCCTCGTGACCCTGGGCATCGTGGGGAGCCTCGGTGGCGACGACGACGAGCCCGCGCTGACGACGGCGCAGACCACCGAGACGCAGGCGCGGACGACGACCACGCAGCGGACGTCCACGACCGCCCGTGAGCAGCCGCCTGCGCGCCCGCGGACGGTCCGTCTTCAGATCATCCCCACGGGCGAGGTCTACGTCTGCCTGGTGGCCGCCGGGGGGCGCACGCTCGTACCTGGTGTCGTGCTCCAGGCCGGCGACGCCACCGAGACGTTCCGGTCGACCCGGTTTCGCATGAACCTCGGCAACGGCAACGTCCGGCTGCGGATCAACGGCACCGAGCGCGAGGTTCCGGCGTCATCGTCCGGCATCGGCTACACGATCACCCGCAACGGCCGCACCGACCTGCCCGAAGGCGAGAGGCCCGACTGCGCATGAGCCTGCGCGCGGGCATTGTCGTCACGGGGACGGAGGTCCTCACGGGCCGGGTCGTGGATCGCAACGGGCCGTGGCTGTCCGAGCGCCTGACCGAGCTGGGCGTCGAGCACGCCTACACGCTGGTCGTGGCCGACCGTCCCGACGACGTGCGTGGCGCGCTGCGGTTCTTCGCCGACCAGGGATGCGAGCTCGTCCTCACCTCCGGTGGCCTGGGGCCGACGGAGGACGACCTCACCGCGCAGGTCGTCGCCGACTTCCAGGGCCGGCCGATGGCCCTCGACGCCCCGTTGGAGGAGCGGATCTGGCGCATCCTCGAGAACGTCCGCGTCCGCTGGCCCAACATCGACGAGGAGGCGCTGCGGGCGTCCAATCGCAAGCAGGCGATGGTGCCCGACGGCGCGACCGTCCTCGAGCCGATCGGCACCGCGCCCGGGCTGATCGTGCCGCCGCCGGAGGGCATCGCCGGACCGACCGTGGTCGTCCTGCCCGGCCCGCCGCGCGAGCTGCAGCCGATGTGGCGTGACGCCGCTGCGACCCCGGAGCTGCAGGCCGTGCTCGGCCAGGCCACGGACTACGAGCTGCGCATGCTGCGGCTGTTCGGCATCCCCGAGTCGGAGATCGCCGAGACCCTGCGGGCCGCGCGCGACGGCGGGATCGACATCGACAGCCTGGAGATCACGACGTGCCTGCGGCGCGGCGAGGTCGAGGTCGTCACGCGCTACGAGCCCGCACAGGCCGAGGTGTACGCCGCCTTCGAGCAGGCGGTGCGCGACCGGCACGCCGACACGCTCTTCAGCGACGACGGGTCGGTCGTCGACGACCAGGTGGCTCAGGCGCTCCTGGCCGCGGGCGAGACGATTGCGACGGCGGAGTCCTGCACCGGGGGCCTGATCGCGGCGCGCCTGACCGACCGGCCCGGCTCCTCGGCGTACGTGCGCGGCGGGATCGTCGCGTACGACAACGCGGTGAAGACCGACGTCGCCGGCGTCGATGCCGCGCTGATCGCGCAGCACGGCGCCGTGTCGGAGGAGGTCGCCGCGGCGCTGGCCGCCGGCGCGATAGCCCGGCTGGACGCAGACGTCGGCGTGGGTGTGACCGGGATCGCCGGTCCTGATGGCGGGACCGAGGAGAAGCCCGTGGGGCTCGTGTGGTTCGCCGTCGCTCACAGGGACGGCCGATCCGTGACGCGGTCCGTGACGATCCCCGGTGGCCGGGCCGACGTGCGCGACCGCTCGACGACCGTGGCCCTGCACCTGGTGCGGCGCCTGCTGCTGGGGACCAGCGGCATTCCGGGTCGGTGAACGACACCGGGCGGCTCTTCGTCGCCGTCGACGTGCCTGACGGCGTCCGCGCGGGGCTCGCGGCCTGGGCGCGCTCGGTGGTCGGCTCCCGCGACGACCTGCGCCTGGTGGCGCCAGAGGCGCTGCACCTCACGCTGGTCTTCCTCGGCGACCGGCCGCTCGCGCGGGTCCCGGATATCGACGCTGTCATGCGTGCGGCCGTGGACGGGCCGGTGCCGCTGGGTCTGGGCGATCCGCTGTGGCTCGCGCCGCGCCGTCCGCACGTGCTGACGGTGGCGGTCGACGATCCCGCGGGCGCGCTCGGGGCGCTGCACCGGGTCGTCGAGGACGCGCTGGTCTCTGCGGGCCTGGTCGACCGGGAGCGGCGGGCCTTCCGGCCGCACGTGACGGTCGCGCGGGTCCGCCGCGGCGCCCACGTGGCTGCGACGGAGCTGCCGGCACCGGACCCCGCCCGGTTCTCGGCCGAGGGGCTCACGCTCTACCGCAGCCGGCTGGGCCGCAGCGGGGCGCAGTACGAGGCGCTGGCCACGGTGGCACTGCCTCGCCCCGGCTGAGGACTGCCCGAATCGACAGGCGAACGCCCGTTCGCTCTTCCGTCCGACACAGACCGCACACTTTCTCCACAGCTTCGACGCAGACCGCCGCCGACGCGCGACGGGCGCGCGCGTAGCGTGCCGCCCTACCGCTCCAGAGAAAGGCTCCCACCTCATGTCCGTGATCGATCCCGCCAAGGCCGCCAAGGCT
>SYBY01000383.1 GCA_005788585.1 Actinomycetota bacterium
GGCCACGGGCACAAGGTCATCGTGCCGGTGGGCAGCTTCCCCAAGTCGGTGCCGCTCATGGTCGTCCGCGTGGGCGACCGGATGATCGCGTCGATCCCCGGGGAGCCGACGAAGGAATCCGGCGCGCGGGTCAAGCACGACGTGCTCCGCGCGACGTCGCCGGCCGGGGTCCGCAAGGTCGTCATTGCCGGGCTGACGAACGAGTACATCAACTACATCACCACGCCCGAGGAGTACGACACGCAGCACTACGAGGGCGGGTCGACGATGTACGGGCGCCTCTCGCTGAACCTGCTGCGCCAGTCGCTCACGGACCTGTCGTCGCGCCTGGTCCGCGGGGAGGCCGCGCCGCCGCCGCGCATCTACGACGCCAAGCGCGGCGTCGTGCCGAACGGCGCCCCGTACCCCGAGGGCGCGGCCGCCGGGACGCTGCTGGCCGAGCCGCCCGCGCGGGTGGCCCGCCTCGGGCACGCGACGCTGTCCTGGCAGGGCGGGCCCTACGGCGCGGACCGGCCGGTGGGTGACGCGTTCCTGCGTGCGGAGCGCCGCGTCGGCGATGCGTGGGAGGAGGTCGACTCCGACCTCGGGCTGGCCATGATCTGGCGGGTCGGCCGTGACGGGCGCTACGACGCCCGCTGGGAGGTCCCGCGCGACGCACCGGTCGGCGAGTACCGGCTCGTGGTGACCGCCGCGCGGTATCGCCTCGTCTCGGCGCCGTTCACGGTCGAGCCGGCGGCGACCCTGAGGGTGGCCGAGATGACGGCGCCGCCGGGACGGGTGGCGGTCCGCGTCGGCTATCCCGCCGCGCGCGAGAACCTCGACCTCACGGCACGTCCGGACGGCGTGCGCGCCGGCACCGTCACGTTCACGGTCGGCGACGATCGGCGCATGGTGCCGATTGCCGACGGGGTGGCCGAGATCGACGTTCCGGCGGGTGTCCCGGTGACCGTCGCAGCGGGTGGGGCGAAGGACGAGGACGGCAACACGAGCGGGGAGGCCGTGGCCCTGCGCTAGGAGCCGCCCGTGCGACATAGGATCGGCCGATGCTCGCCACCATCGACGTCCGCGACTGCGACATCACGACGCTCGAGGTCGACGCGATCGCCAACGCCGCCAACACCGAGCTGCTGCACGGGGGCGGGGTGGCCGGTGCGATCGCGCGCGCCGCGGGGCCCGCGCTGGAGCGCGAGAGCCGCGAGCGCGCACCGATCGCGCTCGGGGACGCGGTCGCGACGACCGCGGGCGACCTGCCCGCGCGCTGGGTCATCCACGCGGCGACGATGGAGCCCGGCGGCCCGACGAGCGAGGACGCGATCCGCGGCGCGACCGAGGCGACGCTGCGCGTGGCCGATGAGCTCGGCTGTCACGCGATCGCCCTGCCCGCGTTCGGCACCGGCGTCGGCGGCTTCCCGCTCGACCGCGCGGCCGAGCTCATGATGGGCGCCGTCCGGCGCCACCTCGCGGCGGGCAGCGGCCTGGGCCACATCACGATCGCGGTCCGCGGCGAGCGCGCGAAGCTCGCCTTCACGCTCGTCGAGGACGACTGACGGCCTAGGCGGCGTCGTCGACCGCGTCGCCCGCGGCGAGCAGGTCGTCGATGCGCGCGAGATGGCTGCGGACCGTGAGCGCCATCGCGTCCACGATGCCCTGGGCGTTGTCGATGCTGGTGCGGGCGTTCGACAGCTGGGTCTTGATCCGGCGGACCTCGTCCATCCCGCCCTGCGCGCGCTCGACTTCCGCACGAACGGCGTAGGGGTCCACCCGGTCGGTCTCCGAGCGCGCCTGCAGCACGCGGGCGCGCGCCAGGCCGTAGGCCACCTCGAGGGCCAGCGTCGACCCCTCGTCGGGATCGAAGGTCACGAACAGCTTGTCGCCGTTGAACTCCCGCAGCGGGTTGGTGCGCGCGGGGAGCTTCTCGTCGCTCGGGACCACGAGGACGGCGTAGTCGGCCGAGCGGCTCTTCAGCGCGCCGTCGAGCTCCTCGAGCGCCTCCTTCTTGGACAGGCGCCGGTTCTTCGCCTCGAAGACCACGCGCCCGCGCGCCGGGCCGCCGCACGCGTCGATCGCGATGACGACGTCGCCCTTGCGCCCGCCCTCGCCGCCGTAGTCGCCGACCGCGTCGCAGACATCACCGCGCGCGGCCGCGAGGGTGTCGAGCGCCTCGGCGAGCGCCTCCTCGTAGGTGCGGCCCTTCGCGGTGCCGCGCTCGCGCTCGGCGTCGAGCTCCTCGAACTTCTCCTGCTCGGCCTTCAGCGCGGCGAGCTCGAGCTTCATCGCCTCCATCTTCTCCGCCATCACACGCAGGTGGGCGTTCTGCTGGTCGGCGTTCTGCTTCATCGCGCCGAGCGAGGCCTTCTGGATCGCGACGATGGGGTTGTCGGCGCTGTCGGAGGTCAGCTGACGGCGCAGGTCCTCCCGCATCTGCGCGGCGACCTCGTCGAGGACCTTGCGGACCTTGTGCTGCACCGCCGCCGTCGACTCGTCGCCGAAGTGGCGGGTGAGCGCCTTGGTCACGTGGCCGTCATCCGGGCCGAACGTCTCGTCGACCTTCTGGTCGAGCCGGTCCGCGACGGCCTTGGCCCGCAGCGTGAACTCGTCCTTCAGCTCCCGCGCCGAGCGCTCGAACTCCGCGCGGACGAAGTCGGTGTTCGTGCCGGCCTGCTCGCGATCGAGGACGCGCGCGCCGATCACGAGCGCGTCGCGCACGAACTGGGCCGGCTCCTCGCTGTCCTCGGCGAGGCGCACGACGGTCTCGTCGTCGACGAGCAGCCCATCGATCATCAGCCGCCCGTTGCGGACGCCGACCATGGCGATGGGAAGACGGGTGGCAGCCTCCATGAGGGAAAGAACGACAGCACGTGCCCCGGACGGATTACGCTGGGTCGATGTCGCTGCGCCGGGCACTCACCGAAGCGGGGGGAACGCAGGCTCCGAGCACGCGTGGCGCGTGGCTGCACGACCTGCTGCTCGAAGAGCTCCGCCAGGGCGTCCACGAACTCGAGCAGCCGCGGTCGGGCAAGGACCACCCGGTGGTCGTCGCCTTCGCCGCGGGGGCCGGTGTCCTGCTCGCAGCGCTGCCCGTCGACGCGAAGCTGCGCGCCGACCCCGACGTGGTCACCGAGCGCGAGTGGCTGCTCACCGCCGCGACCGTCGGCGCGATGCTCGAGGTCGTCGGCCC
>SYBY01000384.1 GCA_005788585.1 Actinomycetota bacterium
CCGGTGGCTGCATGTCTCGATGCGGCGCCCGAGCTGATGCGGGCCTCTCGCTAGACTCACCGCGACGTCGTGCCCGACGCGCCCAGGTCTCCTGGGCGCGCTGGCTTTGCAGGGCATTTCGTCTCCGAACCCATGGGCGTCTTCACCTACCTCACAGGCTTCGGCGGTCGCGACATGGCCGTCGACCTCGGCACGGCCAACACCCTCGTCTACGTGCGTGGGCGCGGCATCGTGCTGAGCGAGCCCTCCGTCGTCGCGATCGACTCGCGCAGCGGGGAGGTCCACGCCGTCGGCATCGAGGCCAAGCGCATGCTCGGCCGCACGCCCGGGACCATCCAGGCGATCCGGCCGCTGAAGGACGGCGTCATCGCCGACTTCGACGTGACGGAGGAGATGCTCCGCCACTTCATCCAGAAGGTGCACCAGAACCGCTGGGCGCATCCACGCGTCGTCGTGTGTGTTCCCTCCGGCGTGACAGGTGTCGAGAAGCGCGCGGTCGAGGAAGCCACGCTTTCCGCCGGCGCTCGTCAGGCCTACCTCATCGAGGAGCCCAGGGCGGCCGCGATCGGGGCCGGGCTGCCCGTCGGTGAGCCCACGGGCTCGATGGTCGGCGACATCGGCGGCGGCACGAGCGAGGTCGCGGTGATCTCGCTCGGCGGCATCGTCGTCAGCCAGTCCATCCGCATCGGCGGGGACGAGTTCGACGAGGCGATCATCAACTACGCCAAGCGCGAGTACAAGCTGCTCATCGGCCAGCAGACGGCCGAGGAAGTGAAGCTCGAGATCGGGTCGGCGTACCCGATGCCCGAGGAGGTCCAGGCGGAGATCCGCGGCCGCGACATGGTGTCCGGCCTGCCGAAGACCGTCGTCCTCACGAGTGAGGAGATCCGGCAGGCGCTCGAGGAGCCGCTGTCGCAGATCATCGATGCGGTGAAGGAGACGCTCGACCGCACGCCGCCGGAGCTTTCGAGCGACATCATGGACCGTGGCATCATGTTGGCTGGTGGCGGTGCCCTCCTGCAGGGCCTCGACGAGCGACTGCGCGAAGAGACGCAGATGCCGGCGCACCTCGCCGAATCACCCTTGACCTGTGTGGCGGTGGGATCCGGCCGCTCCCTCGAGGAGTTCGAAGTGATCCACCGCGCCAACCGCAATTCCCGGCAGCGCCGTCGCCGCTACTAGCGCGCGGCTCTCAGCGATGAAGACCTTGGAGCTTTTCCCCACGTGTACGACAAGTCGGTCAGGCGACGCCGGGCGGTCCTCGGGCTGCTCGTCGTCAGCTGCCTGATCCTGCTGACGGCCTACTTCGGCGAATCCGCCGGTGGTGGGCTGCGCTCGATCCAGCGCGGCTTCAACGAAGTCATCAGCCCCATCCAGGAGGGGGCGAGCACGGCTCTGAAGCCGGCGCGTGACCTCGTGGGCTGGTTCGGCGACACGCTGGACGCCAAGGGCGACGTCGAGCAGCTGCGCAACGAGCGTGACGCGCTGCGCCAGGAGGTCGTCGCCAACGAGGCCGCGGCGCGGGAGAACGCCGAGCTGCGTGCGCAGCTGGAGATGAACCAGGCGCTGGGCCTCGGCGACTACGGGCCGAAGGGCGCGCGGGTCATCAACTACGACCCGAGCGTCTGGTACGCGCGGGTCGGCATCGACAAGGGCAGCTCGGACGGCCTGCGGCCCGGGATGCCCGTCGTGGCGTCCGGTGGCCTCGTCGGCCGCATCGACGAGGTCACCCGCGGCTCGGCGCAGGTGACGCTCATCACCGACCACACGTCGGGGGTGCCGGCGCGGACGAACCGCCGCGACGTCCAAGGCGTCGTCGAGAGCTCCGGCGCGGGCAACCCGAACGACCTCGTCCTGAACTACACGCCGCCGCGCAGCGTGGTCCGCGTGGATGACCGGATCGTGACGTCGGGGACGAACTCCACGCGCTTCGAGTCGCTGTTCCCGCCGAACCTGCCGATCGGGCGGGTCACGCGGATCGAGGACCAGGGCTCGGACAGCCAGGAGATCCACCTGCGCCCGTTCGTCGACCTGCGCGGCCTCGAGTTCGTCCAGGTCCTGACCACCGTCAACGACGGGGACCGATGAACGAGCATCGCCACCTGCAACTGCGGCTCAGCCTGCTCGGCCTCGTCTGCGTGATCCTGCAGATCACGCTGGTGAGCCAGCTGCGCATCGCCGGCGGGATCGCCGACCTCGTGCCGCTCGTCGTCCTCGCGGTCGGCCTGCTCTGCGGCGCCATGAGCGGCGCGGTGTTCGGGTTCGTCGTCGGGTTCTTCCTCGACGTCGCGCTATTCCACACCCTGGGCATCTCGTCCCTGCTGCTGCTGACGATCGGCTACGTCGCCGGCCGTGTGCGTGACGCCCGCGATCCCGAGGGCGCGTTCGTCCCGTTGTTCGGCGCGGCCGTCGCCACGCTGGCGTGGGTGCTGGGCTACGCGATCATCCAGTTCCTGCTCGACGTGGAGGCGCCCGTCAGTGGCGTCATCCTTCGTCAGACGCTCGTGACGACCCTCCTGAACATGCTGTTGGCGCTGCCCGTGTATGCGTTGGTGCGATCCTGGTTGGTGCCCGCTCTGCCGGCCGACCCCCGTCGGCGCCGTCGTCGCGCGACGACCACGTCCCTTTCCCCGCTGCAGCGCGCCCGGTAATCCATGGTCGATCCCGTCTCAGACCGCCGCCCCCCGATCACGCCCCAGCTCGCGCTGCGGGTCGCGATCTTCGGCGGCATCGCGCTCGTCCTGTTCGCGGTGATCTTCTTCCGCCTCTGGTACCTGCAGGTGCTCTCGGGCGACCAGTACCTCGCCGAGGCCAACGACAACCGCGTGCGCGAGCTGCGCATCCAGGCGCCGCGCGGGGAGATCGTGGACCGCAACGGCCGGGTGCTCGTGACGAACCGCCGCGCGATCGTCGTGCAGCTCGATCCGTCGAAGCTGCCGGAGTCCGAGCGCGACATGGCCGCGGCGTGGGGGCAGCGGGCCGGGCAGCGCGCGGCACGCCCGAAGGGCCAGCGGGGCGAGGAGGTCCCGATCCCGCCGATCGAGGACCCGGCGCTCGAGGCGCGCTACGCGCGGCTCGCCGAGGTGCTGCGCACGTCTCCCCGCGCGATCCACAACCAGGTGATCCGCCAGCTGGCGCAGGTGCCGTACGCCGACGTGCGGCTGAAGACCGACGTGCCGCGTTCGATGCTGAACTACATCTCCGAGCGCAAGAAGGAGTTCCCCGGCGTCCGCGTCGAGGAGGTCTACCTGCGCACGTACCCGGAGAAGGAGACCGCCGCGCAGCTCGTCGGCACGGTGGGGGAGATCAGCCCGGAGCAGCTGCGGCGCAAGCGCTACCGCGACCTCAAGCAGGGCACGATCATCGGCCAGGACGGCCTGGAGTACCAGTACGACAACTACCTGCGCGGCAAGGACGGGCTGCGGCGCATCCAGGTCGACGCGCTCGGCCGCCCGCGGGAGTCGCTGCGCGAGGTCGACCCGACCGCGGGCCGCGAGGTCAAGCTCTCGCTCGACCTCAAGCTGCAGGAGACCGCGCAGAAGGCGCTGGGGGAGGTCGGCGGCGGCAAACCCGGCGCGGCCGTCGCGCTCGACCCGCGCAACGGCGAGGTGCTCGCGATGGCCTCCTACCCGAGCTTCGACCCGGCGGTCTTCACCAAGCCGCTGACGCAGGCCCAGTACGACCGGCTGGTCAGCGACGAGACGGGCGCCCCGATCTTCAACCGCGTCATCGGCTCCGCCTACCCGACCGCCTCGACCTTCAAGATCGTCACCGCGATGGCCGCGCTGGAGACGGGCACACGAGGCCCGGATGAGGTCATCAACGACGGCGGCGTCTTCAAGCTCGGCGAGCAGGAGTTCAAGAACGCCGGCGACGCCGTCCACGGGAGCATCAGCCTCCGGCAGGCGATGGAGGTCTCCAGCGACGTCTACTTCTACCAACTGGGTGCCCAGCTGAACGACCTGCGGGGCCAGGTGCTGCAGTCCTGGGCGCGCAAGCTCGGGATCGGGCGCGAGACGGGGATCGACCTGCCGGGCGAGTTCAAGGGCCTCGTGCCCGACAAGCAGTGGCGCCGCGAGCTCGGCGAGGCCGAGGCGGCCTGCCGCAAGAAGGAGAAGAAGCCGAGCTGCGGCATCTCCGACATGCGCCCCTGGTCGGCCGGCGACAACGTCAACCTCTCCGTGGGGCAGGGCGATCTGCAGGCGACGCCGATCCAGCTGGCGACGGCGTACGCGACGCTCGCCAACGGCGGCCGGCGCCTGAAGCCGCACCTCGGCCTGGAGGTCCTGGACAGCCAGGGCCGCGCGATCCAGCGCATCGAGTCCGAGGGCGCGACCCGCGTGAAGTTCGACGAGGCCAACCGCCAGGCGATCATGGACGGCCTGAAGCTTGCGGCGTCCGGCCCGTCGGGCACCTCGACCGACGTCTTCAAGGGCTGGCCGCACGATCGTCTGCCCGTCTTCGGCAAGACCGGCACCGCCGAGCGTCAGCCCAAGGCCGATCAGTCCTGGTACGCCGCCTACGTGCCCCACGAGTCCAAGCCGATCGTGGTCGTCGCCACCGTCGAGGAGGGCGGGTTCGGGGCGGACACCGCGGCGCCGATCGCCCGGCAGATGCTCTCGCAGTGGTTCCTCGGCGAGGCCGGCGAGGTCGTCCGCGGGGAGTCGAAGACGAACTGATGAACGAGCCGTCGCTCCGCACGCCGCGTTCGCTCGCGCTCCCGTTCGACCCGCTGCTGCTGCTCGCGACGCTCGGGATCATGGTCTGCTCGCTGCTGGCGATCGGTGCGTCGACCCAGGACGACATCCCGGGGCAGCCGGACTACTACTTCAACCGTCAGCTCCTGTTCTTCGCGGTCGGCTTCGTCCTCATGGCCGCGATCAGCCGGATCGACTACACCCGCGCCCGGGAGCTGAAGTACGGGCTCTACGGGGCGTCGATCGTCCTGATCTTCGCCACGTGGGCGTTCGGTGGCGTGACGCGCGGTTCGCGTCGCGCGATCCAGCTGCCGTTCTTCGAGGTCCAGACGTCAGAGCTCGTCAAGGTGCTCCTGATCCTCGTGCTGAGCGCGGTGGTCATCGACCGGGCGCGGGATCTGGGCAGTCGCCAGACCACCGCCCGGATCATGCTGCTCGCGCTCATCCCGACGGCGCTCGTGATGCTCCAGCCCGATCTGGGCTCGGCGCTCGTGTACGTCGTCAGCGCCGTGGCGATCCTGTTCGTCGCCGGCGTGCCGTGGTACCGCCTCGCCGTCCTGGGAGCGATCGGGGTGACCGCCATCGCCTTCGTGCTGGCCATCGGGCCGGCCGTGGGCGTCAACGTGCTGCAGGACTACCAGGTGGAACGACTCACGGCTTTCCTGCATCCGACCGACAACCCAGGAGACGAGGGCTATCAGCAGAACCAGTCCCGTATCGCCGTGGGCGCCGGTCAACGCACCGGGCGCGGCGACCTGTCATCCCAGACCCGCCTGAACTTCCTGCCCGAACACCACACAGACTTCGTCTTCGCCGTCGTGGGCGAGCGCTGGGGCTTCGTTGGAGCCGCGCTCGTCCTGACCCTCTACGCGCTGCTGCTCTGGAGAGGGCTGCGCATTCTCACCATCTCGAAGAACCTCTACGGGGCCCTCATCGCCGGCGGCATCGTCGCGATGATCCTGTTCCAGCTCTTCGTCAACGTCGGCATGAACATCGGAATCATGCCCATCACCGGCATCCCCCTGCCGCTCCTGTCGTACGGGGGATCGTCCGTCCTGACCACCCTCATCGCCCTCGGCCTCCTGCAGTCGATCTACGCGCAGGGCCGAGCGGCGGCCGCGACCAAGGGTCGCGTGCTCTCTATGTGACTGCTCAAGGAATGAACTCTTGAAGAAGCAAGTGCTCGTCAGCGTCGACCGCGGGGAGACCCGCGTCGCCCTGATGGAAGAAACGGACATCAAGCCGAAGTCCAAGAAGAAGAACGACCCGGCTGCCGGCTACCGCACCGCCGAGATCTATCTCGAACGCCGCGGGAACCGGTCGATCGTCGGCAACGTCTACAAGGGCAAGGTCGACAACGTCCTGCCCGGCCTCGAGGCCGCGTTCGTCGACATCGGCCTGGAGAAGAACGGCTTCCTGCACGTCGACGAGATCGTGCTGCCGGGCGTCGAGACGCCGCGGCGCGGGCGGGGCAAGGAGGGCGGCAAGAA
>SYBY01000385.1 GCA_005788585.1 Actinomycetota bacterium
CGTCAAGCCCGGCGTGCTCAGCCACCCGAAGGGCCTGGCGGTGCGCAAGACCCGGCTGTTCGTCGCCGACGACCAGAACCACCGCATCCTCGTCATGGACACCGGCGGGCGGCAGCTGACGACGATCGGCGGCGGGTCGGGCGAGCGGCCCGGGCAGCTGAACTACCCCTACGGCGTCGCGCTCGACGCCGCGGGGCGGGTGTTCGTCGCCGACAACATGAACCAGCGGATCCTGCGGTTCAGCACCGGGCCGTCCTACCCGTACAAGGGCCGCTGGGGCAGCTACGGGACCAAGCCCGGGCAGCTCGCCTACCCGCGCGGGATCGCCATCGATCCGTCGGGCAACGTGTACGTGACGAACACGGGCAACGACCGGATCGACGTCTACGACCGGGGCGGCACGCTCCTGCGCGCGTTCGGTCGGTCGGGGCGCGCGGAGGGCCAGTTCAATGCGCCGTTCGGCGCCGCCGCCGACGCCGCCGGCGTCCGGGCGATCACCGACAGCAACAACGGGCGCGTGACGATCCTCAACCCGGACGGCAGCGTCGTCAGCGAGTGGGGCTCCCCCGCCCCCGGACCGACGATCCTGCCGCGGCCGGTCGCCGTGGCCTTCGACGCCGCCGGGACCGCGTACGTCCTCGACCAGCGCCGGGCGCGCATCGTCGTCTTCAGCCGGACGACCGGACGGCCCGTGCGGTCGATCGCCTCGCAGGGGCGCGACGGCGGCAAGCTGCTCGACCCGTCCGCGATCACGATCAGCGGCGGCGGCACGATCTACGTGGCCGACAGCGGCAACAGGCGCATCGCGCGGTTCACGACGGCCGGGAAGCACCTGGGCTCGATCCCGGACACCGGCACGCTGCGCGGCATCGCCGTCTCGCCCGACGGCACGCGGATCTACGCCGCCGACGCGGAGAACCGCATCACCGTGTACGACCAGACCGGGCGGCTGCTCGACGACTTCGGCGGCACCGGCAACAAGCTCGGCAAGCTCAACGCGCCCGCGCAGATGACCGTCGACGCGGCAGGGAACCTGTGGGTCGCCGACCGCGGCAACAACCGCGTGCAGCATTTCGGTCCCAACGGCGAGCGGCTCGGGAGCCTCGGTCGCCGCGGCACCGGTCCCGGCGAGTTCATCTACCCGACGGGTGTGAGCGTCGACTGCCGCGGCACGCTCACGGTCACCGACGCCTACAACAACCGCGTCCAGCAGTTCGCACTCGCCGCACCGTCCGGCGGGGCGTGCCGTGACCTGCCCGCGCTCGGACGCCCGCCCGCGCCGCAGATGCCGACGCTGCCCGCGCCGGAGGGCCCGCTGCTGACCCTCAAGCCGCTGCGGACCACCAACGTGCTGCGCACGCGCCTGCTCCCGCTGCGCGTCGGGTGCGACACGGTCTGCTCCGTGACGACCCGCGTCACGCTCGCCGCCAAGCGGGGCAAGAAGCGGGTCGTCGTCACCGCGTCCGGCCCGAAGGTCTCCGTTCCCGCGGGCGAGACGCGCATCGTGCGCGTGCGCCTGTCGGCCGCGCAGGCGAAGCGGCTCCCGCACGGCAAGGCGATCACGGCCAACGTGGACGTGACCGCCACCGCCTCGGTCGGCGCGCCCACCACCGTGACCCGCCAGCTGCGCGTGCGCTGAGCCGGCTACCCGGTGTTGCGCAGGCCACCGGCGATCCCGTTGATCGCCAGGAAGCTCGCGCGCCCGAGCTCCTCGCCGCTCTCCCCCGCCCGGCGGCGGCGCAGCAGCTCCAGCTGGATGAACGACAGCGGGTCGACCGCCGGGTTGCGGCGCGCGATCGACCGCTGGAGCACCGGTTCGCGGTCGAGGAGCTGCTCGCCGCCGGTGATCTGCAGCAGCTCGTCGCGGGTGCGCAGGAACTCGGCCTCGATGGTGCACCAGATGCGCTCGCGGACCGCGGCGTCCTCACACAGCGTCGCGTAGCGCCGCGCGATGTCGAGATCAGCCTTGGACAGCGCCATCTCCGCGTTGCTCAACAGCGCGGCGAAGAACGGCCAGTCGGCGTCCATCTCGCGCAGCAGCTCCAGCCCGTGCTCCTCCCGCGCGGCGGCCAGCGCCGTCCCCAGCCCGTACCAGGCGGGTAACACGATCCGCGCCTGGGTCCAGCTGAAGACCCACGGGATCGCGCGGAAGTCCTCGATGCGGTCGGTCTGCTTGCGCTTGGCCGGGCGGGACCCCAGGCGCAGCCGGGAGATCTCGTCGACCGGCGTGACCGCATGGAAGAAGGGGACAAAGTCCGCGTCGCCGTAGACCAGGTCGCGGTACGTGCGCGCCGAGACATCCGCCATCCCCTGGATCACCGGCGTGAAGCGCGTGACGCGGTCGGCGGTCAGGCGGGCGTCGCCCGGACCGGCGCCGCGCAGCAGCGCGGCGCTCGTCGTCAACTCCAGCTCGCGGTGCGCGATCTCCGTCACCGAGTACTTGCCCGCGAGGACCTCGCCCTGCTCGGTGACCTTCAGGCGCCCGCCGACCGTGCCCGGCGGCTGCGCGAGGATCGCGACGTTGCTCGGGCCGCCGCCGCGGCCCACCGCGCCGCCGCGGCCGTGGAAGAACGTCCAGCGCACGCCGTGCTCGCGCATGAGCTCGGCCAGCTCGATCTGCGCCCGGTAGACCGCCCAGCCCGACGCGACGTACCCGACGTCCTTGTTGGAGTCCGAGTAGCCGACCATGATCTCCTGCTCGTCGCCGACGGCCGCGAGGGCGGTGCGGTAGCAGGGCAGCTCCAGCAGCGTGCGCATCGTCTGCGCGGAGGCGGCGAGCGTGTCGCCGCTCTCGAACAGCGGCACGATCCGCAGGCGCACGCCGCACTCCTTCATGAGCAGCAGCACCTCCAGGAGATCGGCCGGGCCCGAGGTCCCGGAGATGATGTAGCTCTGCAGCGCGTCGGCGTGCTCGCCGTCCTGGAGGCCCCCGAGCATGCGGAACGTCGTGACGGTCTCCTGGGTCGACGCGGTGAAGCCGCTCGTGTCGATCGGGACCAGCGGCCGGCGCTCCTCGATGAGGCGCGTGAGCAGGGCGACCCGGTCGGCCTCGGCGAGCCCGGCGTAGTCGGCCTCGATCCCGAGCTCGGCCAAGACCTCGCCGATCGCGTGGCGGTGGATGCCGGCGTGCTCGCGGATGTCGAGCTGCGCGAAGTGGAAGCCGAAGACCTCGACCTGCCGGATGACCTCGCGCAGCTCGCCCGCGGCGACGAACCCGCCGCCTCCGGACCGCAGCGCCTTGTCGCACGCACGCAGATCGGCGAGCAGCTCCGCCGGGCCGCCGTAGCCGCGCTCGTCACCCTCGGACGTGGCCCGCAGGCGCCGCGCGATGAGGCTGAACGCGCGGCGGTACGGCTCCTCGGGGTTGCGGGCGTCGAGCTCCGCGGTCAGGTCGGGGAACCGCTCCGCGCCGTCGGCGAGGATCGCGTCGACCGCCTCGGCGCCACCGACGAGCCGCGTGGACAGCGACACCCGCTCGGCCAGCCCGACCGCGCGGTCGTAGAGGAAGCGCAGGCACGCGTCGCGCATGACGCCGAGCGCCTCGAGCGTGACCTCGGGCGTGACGTAGGGGTTGCCGTCGCGGTCCCCGCCCATCCACGAGCCGAAGCGCAGCAGCGGCGGCACCGCGACCTCCGCGTCCGGGTAGACCTCCGCGACCGCCGCATCGAGGTCGCGGTACAGCGCGGGGACGACCTCGGCCAGCGTCGACGTGAAGTACATGAGCCCGGTCCGGACCTCGTCGAGCACGGTCGGCGAGACCGCCCGGATCTCATCGGACGCCCACAGCTCCTGCACGGCGGCGGCCAGCCGCAACCGGGCGATCACCAGGGCGCTCGGCGTCCCGCGCCGCTCGTCGAGCGCCCGCAGGGTCGCGAAGATCCGGGCGAGCTTCTGCAGCGTCGTCCGCCGCCGCGCCTCGGTCGGGTGGGCGGTCATGACCAGCTCGATGTCGGCGCGCGCGAGCAGCGCCGACAGCTGCTCGGCGTCGACCCCGTCGTCCGCCAGCCGGGCGATCGCGTCGCGCAGCGAGCCGCGCCGGGGCGCGGGCGCCTCGGCCGACTCGCGGATGCGCAGCCGCCGCACGCGCTCGTTGTCCTCCGCCAGATTGACCAGCTGGAACCAGCGCGTCAGCGAGCGGATGAGGACCTGGAGATCGTCGATCGACGCCGCGCCGACGAGCGCCTCCAGCTCCAGTCCCGCCGCCTCGTCGCCGCCGCGCAGCGCCTCGCCGAGCGCGATCGCGCGCCGGTGCAGCGCCAGCGCGTGGTCGCCCTCCCCCGCCGCGATGACCTCTTCGAGGATGCCGCGAAGCAGCGCCTCGTCGCGGTCGTAGCTCAGCTCACCACACCTCCGGCACGAAGGTCTGGTCGCTCATCGGCGGACGCAGATACCCCGTGCCCTTCTTCAGCGGCGGCAGCTCCAGCGGCGGCGGCGTGACGTCCTCGTACGGGATCTGGCTGAGCAGGTGGGTGATGCAGTTCAGGCGCGCGCGTCGCTTGTCGTCCGCGCGCACGACGTACCAGGGCGCCTGCTTGATGTCCGTGTGCACGAACATCTCGTCCTTGGCCTTGGAGTACTCCTCCCAGCGCTCGCGCGACTGGAGGTCCATCGGGCTGAGCTTCCAGCGCCGCATCGGGTCGTGGACGCGCGCCTGGAAGCGCTTCTCCTGCTCCTCGTCGCTGACGCTGAACCAGTACTTGAAGAGGATGATACCGGAGCGCACTAGCATGCGCTCGAACGCGGGCCAGGAGCGCATGAACTCGCGGTACTCCTCCTCGGTGCAGCAGCCCCTGACGCGCTCGACGCCGGCGC
>SYBY01000053.1 GCA_005788585.1 Actinomycetota bacterium
CCGCCGGTGCCGGCCAGCGCCGCGCACAGCAGCGCGCGCTCCGCCTCAGGTGTCGCCGGACGGGGTGGCGCGAACGCCTCCCGCAGCCGCGGGGTGAGCGGCGGCGTGTCCGCGAGCAGCACGCGGTCCGCCGCCCCCCGGTAGGCGGCGGCCAGCTCGGTGAGGGCGAGCGGGTTGCCGGCGGCGAAGTGCAGGATCCGCGCCCGGACGAACGTCGGGAGACCAGGCTCGGCCGCGTCGAGCGCCGCGGCGGCGTCTGCGGGCTCGAGCGGCTGCAGCGGCAGCTGGTCGCACCCGGCGTCTGCCAGCCCCTCCCCGCCGTGCGTCCCGGCGATCAGCAGGCACGGCTCGTGCGCCGTCCGGCGGCACAGCGCGACCAGAACCGCACACGTCTCCGCATCCAGCAGGTGCGCGTCGTCGACGCAGATCGCCACCGGGCGACGTCGGGCCGCGGCCGTGACGAGCGCCGCCGCCGCGACCGACACCGCCCCGCGATCGGCCTCGCCCGCGTCCAGCGCATCGCCGAGCGCCGCACGCTGACTCGTGGTGAGCGACCCGGCCTCGCCCATGAGCGGGCGCAGGACGTCGAGCAGGCCCGCGTACGGGAAGCCCGTCTCGGCCTCCACGCCGGTCGCCCCAACCACGGTCATGCCCCCGCCCCGCGCCCGTGCCGCTGCGGCACCCACGAGCCCGCTCACCCCGGCGCCGCGCGGCCCGTCGATGACGACCCCGGACGCGTGATCGGCCGCAGCGAGCAGGGCGTCGACGACCGCGAGCTCAGCGGTGCGACCGATCAGGCGGTCGGAGGTCGTGGTGAGCGCGGCATCCATTCGCGCGGAAATCGTGCTGCATGAGGCGGCGTCGCGCCAGGCCTACCGCGCCGAGCGCGCGGCGGCACGAGCGATGACCTCTGCGACATCGGACGGCCTGCTGCGCGCCACGGCATGCGACGCGTCGAGCTCGGTGACCTCGGCACCCGCGCGCTGTGCCATGGCGCGCTGCGCGGCGGGAGGGACGAGCCGATCGCCGCCGGTGACCACGAACCAGCTCGGCAACGTCCGCCACGCGGGGGGCGGAGCCGGCTCCTCCAGCGCGCCGGTCAACACGGCGCGCTGCGTCGCCGCGGCGGTCTGCGCGACGTCGTCAGGCAGGTCTGCGGCCACGAGCGCCGGGTAGGCCTCGCGGCGGATGGAGGCCTCGACCGTCGCCGGGCCCCCGCCGTGGCGGACGACCGTCGGCAGGAGCGCGTCGAGCCCGCGGAGGTCGCCGGACGCCCGGACGAGGTCGATGCAGCTCTCCCCCTCGTCGGGCGCGAACGCCGCCACGAACACCAGGCCACGGACGTTCGGCGCACCGGCGGCCGCCGCGGAGATGACCGCGCCCCCGTAGCCCTCGCCCACGAGGAGCACCGCGCCGTCGACGTCGGCCGCGCGCGACGCCACGTAGGCGGCGTCGGTGCGCAGCCCGCCGAGCGGCGTCGGGAGCGCGACGGCGTCGACGGCACGCCGCCGCAGCTCGCCGACGACACCGGCCCACGTGGTCGTCTCGGTGAATGCCCCGTGGACCAGCAGCACGGTCGGGGTGACCGTGATCAGGCCGTCACCGCCTCGGCGGCGACGGGCTCGCCGACGGCCTCGCCGCGCGCGAACGCGATGAGGTCCGCGGACAGCTCGTCCTTGTGGGTGTCGGTGATGCCGTGCGGCGCGCCCGGGTACTCCTTGATCCGCGCCCCGGGGACGATCGCCGCGGACTTCCGCCCGCCGACGTCGATCGGCACCACCTGGTCGTCATCGCCGTGGATGATCAGCGTCGGGACGTCGACCTTCGCGAGGTCGTTGCGCATGTCCGTCGCGGAGAACGCGGCGATCGAGTCGTACGCGTTCTTGTGCCCGGCCTGCAGGCCCTGGCGCCAGAACGCGTCACGCGTGCCCTGCGCGATATCGACACCGTCGCGGTTGTTGCCGAAGAACGGCCCGTCGGCAAGGTCGCGGTACAGCTGGGAGCGGTCCGCGAGCGACCCGGCCCGGATGCCGTCGAAGACCCCGATCGGCACGCCGCCCGGGTTGTCTGCGGTCTGCAGCATGAAGGGCGGCACCGCCGAGACGAGGACCAGCCCGGAGACCCGCGCGGTGCCGTGGCGGCCGATGTAGCGGGTGACCTCGCCGCCGCCGGTGGAGAAGCCGACGAGGATCGCGTCGCGCAGGTCCAGCGCGTCCATGAGCGCGGCCAGGTCGTCGGCGTAGTGGTCCCTGTCGTTGCCGTCCCACACCTGGGTGGAGCGGCCGTGGCCACGGCGATCGTGTGCGATGGCGCGGAACCCGGCGTCCGCGAGCGCCATCTGCTGCGCCTCCCAGCTGTCGCTGTTCAACGGCCAGCCGTGGCTCATCACCACCGGTCGGGCCGCGGGGTCGGGGTTCCAGTCCTTGTAGAAGATGTCGACACCGTCAGTGGTCGTGACGAACGGCATGGTGCGGCTCCTTTGCTGACTCGGAGGGGTCGGTGAGATCCACGGGCGTGCCGATCGGCACCCAGCGGACGCGCTCGCGCACCCGCTCGGGCGCGCGGGAGAGGGCGGCCTCGGCGGCGGCTCGCCCCTGACGGAAGTGCGACCAGCCCTCGTAGTGCACGGGGATGGCCTGGCGCGGGCCGGCGAGCTCGATGAGCTCGGCCGCCTCCTCGCCGGTGAGCGTGTAGCGCAGCGGCCCGGTCACGGGAAAGCGCACCCCGCCGAGGTGCACGATCGCCGTGTCGACCTCGAGGCGCCGGGCCGCCTCGCGGACGCCGTCGTACAGCACGGTGTCGCCGGTGATCCAGAGCACGCCGTGCTCCTGGCCGTCCCAGCGCAGCGCGAACCCCACGACGTCGCCGACGAGCGGGTGGCTCAGCGGCGGGCCGTGACGGCAGGGTGTCGCCGTGACCTCGATGGCCACCTTCCCCGGCGCCTCGAGCGTCGTCGTCTCCCACGGCGCGAGGCCGCGGGCGGCGCCCCCGAGGCGCCGGGCACCCGACGTCGTCGTCACGATGGCGTCCGCGTGCGGGAGCAGCGCCCGGCCCGCGTCGTCGAGGTTGTCGTCGTGGTGGTCGTGCGAGAGCAGCACGGCATCGATCGGCAGCAGTGCCTCGGGCGCCATCGCCGGCCCTGCGACCTTGCGCGACGACGTCCCCCA
>SYBY01000386.1 GCA_005788585.1 Actinomycetota bacterium
AAATATATAGGAAGTAATGCCAATATACCGTGATACATAAATTTTTGATAAGCGCATCCTTGATGTGCTTTTAAAGTTTTAATATTAAACACTATTGCTGTCTGATCAAAATCTTTATTCCTGAAATTTATAGATGACTGGCTACGAAGCCAAGAATTAGATCCGTCAGCGCCAATGATCAATTTAAATTGACGTATATTGTCATTCGCATAAGTAATATTTATATCTTTCGCTCCTGCACTTAGAGACTCAAGCTTGTTTGTTTTAATTTTCTCATAGTTTATGTCGCTTACTCGAGACGCCGCGGCACGCTCCCACGTCAGGTCGTTCCGGAGTTCCGCCGCCCGGGCCACCGCGGCGTCGCGGCCAGGTCCGGCGTCGAGCACGCGCGCGACCGCGGCGGCGAACGCGGCGTCGTCGCCGACGGGCACGCCGCCCTCGCCTGCGAGGTCGATGAGCGTGTCGCCCGCCGTGCCCACGACGGGCAGCCCGGCCCACAGGTAGTCGAGCACCCGGGTGCGGAACGCGAAGCGCGTCTCGGCGTGGTCGTGGTGCGCGGTCACGCCGACGTCCGCCTCGAGCAGCCAGCCGCCGCGCTCGGCGTAGGGCACCCAGCCCTCGTGCAGGTGCACGCAGGTTCCGAGCAGCCCGCGGTCTTTGGCGAACGCGACGGCCTCGTCGTAGGCGCCCATCTGATCGGCCTCGCTGACTGCGGGTCGCTTGCCGCCGAGGAAGACGAGGTGGACGTCGTCGCGCGTCTCGCGCAGCCGCTGGACCGCCCGCATCGGCGTCAGCGCATCGAGCCAGTCCCAGATCCCGCCGCCCCACAGCAGCACGCGGTCGCCGGGGCCGATGCCGAGCAGCACGCCCTTCATCACCGGCGACGGCGCGGGCGTGGGCGGCTCGGCGGCCATGCCGAACGGCACGACCGCGACGAGGCCGCGCAGCGACGGGTCGGCGTCGTAGTCGCGCAGGTCCAGCAGCTCGCGTCCGGTCATCGCGCCCAGCCAGAGGTCGCGCTGGCGCTCGCTGGCACACAGCACGAGGTCCGCGACGGCCAGCGCGGCGACGGTCTGCCTCGTGGCGAGCCGCTGGATCGTGCGCCGCGCGCGCGGACCGCGCTCGCGGCCGGCCTCCAGCGCCTCGAGCAGGATCGGCGTGTAGAGGTCGCAGACGACGCGCACGTCCTCCCGCGCCAGGGCCAGCAGCAGCTGCGGCGGCGCGTGCTGGACGACGACGACATCGTGCTCGCGGGCCAGCGCGAGGGTGCGGCGGTGCTCGGTCGGCTCGACGATCTCCATCCGCAGGCCGGGCACGGGCTGGCTGCCGGCGGGCGCGGCGACGGTGACGTCGGCCACCGCCGTGAGCGCACGGGCCAGCTCGAGCGCGCGGATCGCGGGGCCCGCCATGCGGGACGCGAGCGGCTCACTGGCCAGGACGAGCGCACGGGGGCGCGGGGGACTGCTGGGAGCCACTGCGCGGCCGAGCATATGTGAGTCCGCGGTCGGGGTCGGCCGGCTCGACCATCGCTGTCGAGTTCTCCGCGACAGTCGCGGAGAACTCGACATCGGTGCCTACCGGCAGCCGGCTGTTCGGAGCCAGCGCGCCGAGGGGTTGCCGCTGTCGTCGGCGAGCTCCTCGATGCTGACCTCCCGGGCCGCGACCCGCGCGCGCAGAGTCCGTCGCGGCGTGGTGAGGATGCGCAGTGCGACGGCGACCTCGTCCCCCTGGCGGACGTCCGCGGTCTCGGGGCTGCCACCCTCGATCATCAAGCCCGCGCACCTCTTCGAGGTCGGCGAGATGCGGGTGACAGGTGCCGGGTCGCCGATGCCGTTGACCGTGAGGTCGGCGCGCGTCGCCACCCTGCCACCCGGCAGCCGGCGGGTCGTGCGCACGATCACGTGGAAGAGCGGGGTGCCATCGTTGTCGGCGAACAGGACAACGGGTGGCTGCGCAAGGCGGATCGGGCCCGAGGCGGCCGGGGTCGCCGCGACGGGCGCGCTCGCGGCAGCGACGCTGGTGAGCAGCACAGACAGCATCCGTTGCTCACTCTACGCCTCTCGCGTGCCCTCCCGCCGACTGGGCCCTCGGTGGCACCGGACCGCACGGCCCCAGGTCGCAGACCCGCCTGGACGTTCGTCCGACGTTTCGTGACGTGTCCATCGTTACAAACTACCTTCCGGTGTGTGAAGTCCCTGCTCACCCTCACCGCCGTGTTTGGAGCCACGTTCGGAGGCATCTGGTACCTGGATTCGCGAGGCGGCCTGCCGGAGGCCTACACCGGGCCGCCTGCCGCGGAGGCCGACGAGCCGCCGCCGCCGCGCTGGTACACGGTCGGCGAGCCGCTGACGCTGACCGTCCGGGGTGGTCAGTCGGCGCGGATGACCGTGGCGCTCCAGCTGCCCGAGAAGCTTCCCGCGATGGTCGAGACCGATGACGGCGGGACGCGACTGGCTCAGGAACCGGTCGTCCGTGCGCTTGTGACGGACACGGTGATGCGGCGCTCAGCGCGGTCGCTGCGCAGCCCGGAGGGGCGCCGTCGGCTCGAGCGTCTGCTGCGACGGCGGATCCGCGCGCACACCGACGTCCGGGTGCGCCGGGTGATCATCCCGGACGTTCTCGTCGGCTAGCGCCGAGGACGCGCGCTCCGCCGACCGCCCACAGCGCGGCCGGGTAGGTCACCGCCGCGAGGACGAGCAGGACGGCGAGCGGCGCGGCGTCGCACACCCACAGCACCCCGGTCATGACACCTGCCGCGGCAACGGCGCGCAGCACCATGCCCGGGGCCGGGGAGAACTGCAGATGACGGCGGACCAGCCACAGCCCGCCGGCCAGGATCGCCAGCTCGCTGACGACCGCGG
>SYBY01000387.1 GCA_005788585.1 Actinomycetota bacterium
CGGTCGGGCATGTGGAGCGGCCGACCCGGACCCCGGGCAACGTGCGCCTGCGCCACGTCCGCGACGTGACGTTCACGCGCAACGACTTCCGCCACCTCGGCGGCGTCGGCCTGGACTTCGACACCGGCAGCCAGGGCAACGGCGTCCTCGGCAACCGCTTCACCGACATCTCGTCGGCGGCGGTGCAGATCGGCGGGGTGCTGCGCGCCGACCGCCACCCGACGCGGCCCGCGGACGTCACCCGCGACAACAGGGTCGCCCACAACCTGATCAGTCACGTCGGCCGGGAGTACCAGGACGCCGCGGGCGTCTTCGTCGGCTACACGACCCGGACGACCGTCGAGCACAACGACATCAGCGACGTCCCGTGGTCGGGCATCGCGCTCGGCTGGGGCTGGGGCCTCGTCGATCCCGGGAGCTTCCCCGGCCTGCCCGGCGCCACGCCCGGCATGTGGGGGACGTTCACGACGCCGACCACCAGTCGGGGCAACCGCGTGCTGCGCAACCGCATCCGCCGGTTCCTGTCGGTCGTGTGGGACGGCGGCGCCGTGTACACGCAGGGCCGCCAGGGCGCGAGCGCCGGCGACGGCGAGCTCATCGCGGGCAACGTCGCGTCGGACAAGCGGCCCGAAGCCGGGGGCAACGTCTTCTACACCGACGGCGGCAGCCGGTACGTCACGCTGCAGGGCAACGTCTCCCTGGACAACCCCGTCGGCCGGATGGACTTCGGGCCGTGCGGGCTGACCGGGTCGCTGGACCTCTGCGGCGTCAGGCTCCCGTACGGCAGCGACCGCGGTGGCTGCCGGCCGTTCGGCGACATCTCGTACCGCGGCAACTACTGGCAGCACCCCGAGCCGTTCTGGGGCGCATGCCCGTACCCGCCGCACCCGGTGGGGGTCCGTGACGAGGGCAACGTCGTCGTGACCTCCGCTGCGGGCGTGCCCCGGCGGGTCCTCGACGCCGCCGGGCGCCAGGGACGGTGGCGCTCGCGTGTCGGCGCGGGATAGGCCCTCAGACGCACGAGAGCCGGCCCGAGGGCCGGCTCTGAACGCCATACCTGGGGGGAGACTCGAACTCCCGACCTCAGCATGATGAGTGCTGCGCTCTAACCAGCTGAGCTACCCAGGCGCGACGAAACCAAGACTAGCCGAGGGGCCAGCACCTTTCCGCGTTCATCCGTGTTCCATCCGCAATGAGCCATCTGCGCGCCGTATGCTCCGCTGCCGTGTCCCGGTCTCTGGTCCTGTCTCTCGCCGCGCTGCTGACCGCAGTGCTCGTGGCCTTCGGCGCGCACAGCGCGAGTGGGCAGTCGACCACCGAGACGCCCGAGACGGGCGAGACCGGGACGACGCCGACGCTGCCCGGCAGCCCGGGGACGACGGCGGTCACGGTCAAGGGCTCGACGGTCGTGCGGCTCGACAGCATCCTCTTCGAGACGCTCACCGCCGCCGGCGCGAAGGTCCGCGCCAAGAAGCCGGCCAAGGCCACGAAGACGGGCGCGAAGTTCCAGGTCAGCGCCGTGCAGCTCGGCACGGACGGCGTCTCGTACGTGCTCAAGCACAAGGGCGAGATGCGGATCTCCACCCGCACGCGGTCCCTGCGCATCACCAACCCGACGGCCTCGGTCGGGCAGACCACCGGCAGCGGCGACTTCATGGCCACGGTGCGCGGCAAGCGGCTGAAGCTCGCCACCCTGCAGATCGACATCGGCGCGCTCGAGCAGACGGGCTCGGGCATCAACGCGGACAACGTCGACCTCAAGATGACCGCGCGGATGGCCACCGAGCTCAACCGCGTGCTGGGGACGACCGCGCTGCTCGAGGGGACGACCCTCGGGAAGGCGACGGTCCGCGTGCTCACCGAGTAGGAGCGCGCACGCGCCAGGCGGTGAACCCAGGGGAGCCGGCGTCGGAAGTGCCGGGCGTCCACCAACTCCCCTCGGAGGTCTGCCTGACATGCCGCGCCTATCGCGCCGGACCGTGACGGTCCTCACCACCGCTGCCTTGTTCGCAGCGGCCGTTCCCGCCGGCGCCCACGCCACACCCGGCAAGGGCAAGAAGCCCGGCGCCATGCCCACGACCGAACTCGTCGGCGTCACGAAGGGCACGACGCTCGTGCGGTTCGACGCGGACCGTCCCGCGATCGCGCGCCAGATCCCGATCCGCGGCCTGGCCGACGGTGAGTCCGTCGTCGGGCTCGACACCCGCCCGGCCGGCGGCGCGCTGTACGCCCTGGGCGACAGCGGGCGGATCTACGTCGTCGACCCCAGGACGGGCGCGAGCGCCCCGGCGGGTGCGCCGTTCACCCCGCAGCTGGACGGCGAGTTCTTCGGGTTCGACTTCAACCCGGTGGTCGACCGCATCCGGCTGACCTCCGACGCGAACCAGAACCTGCGGCTCGTCCCCGACACCGGCCAGGTGGCGTTCACCGACGGCGCGCTCGGCTACGTCGCGGGTGACCCGTCGGCGGGCCGCGATCCGGCGGTCGTCGGCAGCGCGTACACGAACCCCGACACCGACCCGGCGACCGGGACGACGCTCTACAACGTCGACGCCGCCCGGGACGCCCTGGTGCTGCAGGACCCGCCCAACGACGGCGGCCTGAAGACCGTCGGCGCGCTCGGCGTCAACGTCGGCTACCGCGGCGGCTTCGACATCGGCGCCGACGGCACCGCGTACGCGGCCTTCATCCCGCGCGGCGCACGCGCCTCGTCGCTCTACACCATCGATCTGGCGACCGGCGCCGCGACCGCCGAAGGCCGGGTCGGCTTCGTGCGTGGCGTCAAGCTCGACGCCCTCGCGATCCTGCCGTAAGGCAGATAGACGGCCGGGGCCCGCTCACCCCGGGCACCCGGCCGTCTCTGATAGATCGTCGTCAGGTCGCAGGCTGCTGCCATCCGCGTGGGGCAGCAGACCCGCTCAGGGGAAAGCCGCACGATCCCTACGGCGCATTGCGGTGGTCTGCCAAGCTGGCGTCCGCTGATGCTGATCGCCGTGCCGAACATGTCGGAGGGACGGGACCTCGTCGTCGTGGGCGCCGTCGCCGACGCGTTCGCGAGCGGACACGCCCGCGTGCTGGACGTCCACGACGATCCCGACCACCACCGCTCGGTCGTCACGCTCGCCGGTCCGGGCGGCACGATCGCCCCGGCGCTGGCCGCCGGCGCCGCCGAGGCGCTGGCGCGGATCGACCTTCGCCGCGAGCGCGGGAGCCACCCGCACGTCGGAGTCGTCGACGTGTGTCCCGTCGTCTACCTCGACGACGCGCGCCGGGGCGCTGCCTGCGCCGAGGCGCTCGCTGCCGCCGCGGACCTCGGGGCGGCAGGCATCCCGGTGTTCCTCTACGGCGAGCTCGCGGGTGGGCGGACCCGCGCGGAGCTGCGCCGCGGCGGGCCGGCCGTGCTCGCGCGGCGTGTCGAGGCCGGCGAGCTGCGTCCCGATTTCGGACCGCCGCGGATCGATCCCGCGGCCGGAGCGACGCTCGTCGCCGCTCGCCCGCCGCTGCTGGCCTTCAACCTGGAGCTGGCGCCGCCGGCGACGCTCGACGATGCACGTGCGATCGCCGGCGCGGTGCGGGACGGGGCCCCCGACGGGCTGCCGGGCGTGCGGGCACTGGGCATGACGCTGCCGGCCCGCGGCGGTGTCGCGCAGGTCACCTGCAACGTCGAGGACCACCGGGCCGTCCCGCTCGCCCGGCTCGTGGCGGCGGTCGCCCGGCACGCTCGGGTGGCCGAGTGCGAGGTCGTCGGGCTTCCGCCGCGGGCTGCGTTCGACGGCTTCCCGGCCGACCTGCCCGTCCGCAACCGCCGCACGCTCGAGGACGCGCTCGAGGGCGCGGGCATTACCCTGTCCTGACCATGGCCCAGACACGGAAGCGCCGGCAGAGCAAGCACCGCGGGAATGCCGCGGGGATGGTGGAGGCGCGCGGGCGCACGGGGCGCAAACCCAGCGACGACCAGCGCGGCGGCTCAGGGAAGGGCGGCCGCCAGGATCGCTTCGCCAAGCCGCCGACGTGGCAGGGGGCCTTTCAGCGCTCGCTGCTGGCGGCGGGCATCTTCGGCGTGCTCGTCGTCCTCTTCTTCGACTTCTCGATCGTGCAGGCGATCCCGCTGATCGCGTTCATGCTGGTCGTCTACGTGCCGCTCGGCTACTACACGGATCTCTGGATCTACAACCGGCGGCAGAAGAAGCTGCAGGGAGGCTGACCGTGGACGTCCGCATGTTCACCGTCGGCCCGGTGCAGGAGAACACGTTCATCGTGCGACCCGACGGGGGCGACCGCGCGGTCATCGTCGACCCGGGTGACGAAGCGCCGCGGCTGCTCGGCGCGCTGCGGGAGCTGGGCGTCGAGCTCGACGCCATCCTGCTGACGCACACGCACTTCGACCACGTCGGCGCCGTCGCCGAGGTCGCCCGCGAGACGGGCGCGAAGGTGTGGTGCCCGCAGATCGAGGTGCCGATCCTCGCCGACATCAACGCGTACATGCGGTTCCCCGGCCTCGGGCCGTTCGAGTCCTACGACGCCGATCACACGGTCGCCGGGGGCGAGGAGCTCACGCTCGCCGGGCTGACGTTCGACGTGCTCTTCACACCGGGCCACAGCCCGGGACACGTCACGTACAGCGTGCGCGACGAGAGCGCGCTGTTCAGCGGCGACGTCCTCTTCCAGGGCTCGGTCGGCCGCACCGATCTGCCGGGCGGCGACTGGCCGACGCTGGCGCGGTCGATCCGTGTCCTCCTTGAGCGTTTCGACGAGGAGACCGTCGTCTACCCGGGTCACATGGGCGTGACGACGCTCGGTCGCGAGCGGGCCACGAACCCGTTCCTCGCCGACCTCGGCGCACCGTCGTCGTGAGCTAAGCGGCCGCTCGGTCCGGACCGCTCCGGTACCGTCGGTCTGACCATGGAACGGGCGAAGGTGTGGGACCACCTCGACGTCGTGCAGATCCGATCGTGAGCCGGTTCGCGCCGCTGCGGCCGGACCGGGTCGTACGCGCGGGTGCACGCGCGGCGCTGGACCTCACGCGTGCGTCGGCGCAGTTCGCGGTCGGTATGGCGGGCGAGCTGGCCGGGGAGGCGCTGCTGCGCGGGGTCGACATCGCGCTGCGGGCGCCGGCGACGTCCGAGGCCGTGGAGCGCGTGCTCGGCAGCGACCTCATCCGCGACACGGTCGCCGATGCCGTCCGCGGGCCGGTGCTCGATGCGCTGCTCGCCGAGGACGTGCTCGAGGAGGTCCTCGACCGCCTCGAGGAGGGGCGGGCGCCGGAGCGGGTGGCGGACTGGGTGCTCGCTGACGGCATGGCCGAGCAGATCGCGGCGCGGGTCGTGGAAGGTCCCGAGCTCGGGCGGATCCTCGACGTCGCACTCGCCAGCGAGCAGATGCAGGAGACGATCGCCGCCGCGCTCGACAACCCCGCGATGCAGCGCATCGCCGCCAACGCGGTCGACAGCCGCGTCGTCGACGAGGTGGTTCGCGCCCTCCTGGCCAGCGAGGAGGTGTGGCTGCTCGTCGCCGAGATCGCCGAGAGCCCGCAGGTGACCGCGGCGCTGTCGCGGCAGACCGCCGGGGTCGCCGACCAGATCACCGACGAGGTGCGCGAGCGCTCGCGCGACGCCGACGACTGGGTCGAGCGGACTGCGCGCCGGCTGCTGCGACGCTCGGCGGCCTCACCCCAGATCGAGCCGCCCGGGGGGGCCGCGTGACGGACGCTGCGGTGCGCGCGGCACAGCGTGCCGCCGGGTTCTCGCCGCCGCCCGACGCGGGTCCGGGGTCGCAGGCGCCGCAGTACGTCGGCATCGTCTCCCGGGCCGTGGCGCTCGTCCTCGACGCGGCGCTGCTCAACCTCATCGCCGTCGTGGTCGGCGCGAGCGTCGTGCTGCTCATGGACACCCTCGGCATCCCCGAGCGGGTCCGGGGGTTCGTCGTCCTCATCGGCGGGGCCGTCTATTTCGTGTGGGTCGTCGTGTACTTCGTCGGGTTCTGGATGATCAACGCCCAGACGCTGGGGGACCGCGTGATGGGCTTCCGCGTCCAGCATCCGGACGGCAGCCGGGTGGGGCTGCGGTCCGGGGTCCTGCGGCTCGGCGCGCTCGTGCTGTCGGCCATCCCTTTGGGAGCGGGCTTCATTCCGGTGATCTTCGACGCCCGCAGGCGCGGGCTTCACGACCGGGTGGCGGGGACGGTCGTGGTGGTCGGCGTGGGGGACAAGCCGCACCAGCATCTCGGCGTCCCGATCGAGACCGCTCCGTGACGCGGCGCAGCCACACCGCGCTCCTGCTCGTGCTCGTCGTCGCGGGCGTGGCGGGCCTGCTCCCGCCGCCGTCCGCGGACGCGGTGGTCGGCGGCCGGGCCGCCACAGCGGCGGACAACCCGGCGATGGCCGGGCTGGTGCGGCGCGGCCAGCCGGCGGTCGACTCGCTGTTCTGCGGCGGTTCCGTCATCTCACCGACGGCGGTCGTCACCGCCGCGCACTGCCTCGAGGGCGGGGTCCGGGCGTCGCAGATCGACGTCGTGGCGGGCGCGGTCCGCCTGTCCGACCCGGCGATCGCCCGGGTCCCCGTCGCGCGGGTCATCGCCCACCCGGCCTATGACGACGTCCGCACGATTCACGACGTGGCCGTCCTGCTGCTCGCCGCGCCGCTGCCCGTGCCGCCGATCGCGCTGGCCACCGCCGCGGAGGCATCGCTGGGGGCGCCCGGCGCGATCCTGCGCCTCACTGGCTGGGGCGCGCAGCGGTACAACGCGCCGGAGAGCCTGCCCGACACGCTCAGGTACGCCGATATCCCGGTCGTCCCCAACAGCGTGTGCCGGCGGCTCTTCGACGTCTACGACGGGGCGCTGCAGCTCTGTGGCCGGGCGGCGAACAACCGTCCGGATTCGTGTCAGGGCGACAGTGGCGGTCCGCTCATCGGCGGGACGGCGCCCGACGTGCGGCTGGTGGGCATCGTGTCCTACAGCGCCGACCAGTGCGGGTCGCCCGGCTTCGCGGGGGTCTACGTCCGGGTGAGCGCCGAGCGGGACTGGATCGCGGCGGCCGCCGGCCTCGACGGACCGGCCGCGCTCATCCCCGCGACGCCCCCGAAGCCGGTGGTCCAGAAGACCGTCAGGACCCGTATCGGGACGATCTCCTGCACGGAGGACAGCTGTTCGGTCGTCGTGCGCGTCAGTGGGAGCGGCCGGCGCGAGGTGCGCTCGGTCGTCGTCCGCGTGCGTCGACCCGAACAGCGCGGCTACTCGGCCACGTCGCAGCTCGTCCGCGCTCGCAAGGTCGCGCCCGGGGTCTACCGCGCCCGGACGCTGCTGCCGTACGGATTCGTGACGCTCACCGGGGTCGCACTCGACGCGGCGGGCGCCCAGCTCGGTCCGGCTGCGCGTGAGGAGATCGAGGTCACCGCGGCCTGACCCAGCCACGATGGACCGGTTCCCGGGCGTTCGTCGACGCGGTTGTATACAGTGCCCGCCCATGCTGCCGATCGTGAGAATTCTGTCCGCCGCGCTCCTGGGAGCCACCCTGCTCGCGACGCTCGCCGTCATGAGCCCCGCACCGTCCGGCGCCGTGGTCGGTGGACGGGAAGCCACACCCGCCGACAACCCCGCGATGGCCGGGCTCGTGCGGCGCGGCCAGACCGCGGCGGACTCGGTCTTCTGCGGCGGCACCGTCATCTCGCCCACGGCCGTCGTCACGGCGGCGCACTGCTTGGAGGGCGGTGTGCAGGCCTCCCAGATCGACATCGTGACGGGCGGGGTGCGCCTGACCGATCCGGCGTTGCAGCGGGTCGCGGTGGCACGGGTCATCCTGCACCCGCGGTACGACCAGGCGCGCGTGCTGCACGACGTCGCCGTCCTGCTGCTGGCGGCGCCGGTGAGCGTGCCTCCCGTCGCACTCGCCACGCCGCCCGAGGCGTCCCTCGGCGCTCCGGGCGCCGTGCTGCGTCTAACGGGCTGGGGCCTGCAGCGCTTCAACGCTCCGGAGACGGTGCCGGATGGGCTGCGCTTCGCTGACATCCCGGTGGTCGCCGACAGCGTCTGTCAGCGGCTCTTCGACACCTACGACGGGGCGCTGCAGCTCTGTGGCCGGGCGGCGAACAACCGTCCGGATTCGTGTCAGGGCGACAGTGGCGGTCCGCTCATCGGCGGGACGGCGCCGGACGTGCGGCTGGTCGGGATCGTGTCCTACAGCGCCGACCAGTGCGGGTCGCCCGGCTTCGCCGGCGTCTATGCACGTGTGAGCGCCGAGCAGGAGTGGATCGCAGCCGCCGCAGGCCTGAACGGACCCGCCGCGCTCATCCCGCCGCAGCCGCCGAAGCCGCCGGTCGGCCGGAGCGTGCGGACGCGCCTGGGAACGATCTCGTGCGACGGTGACGACTGCTCGGTGGTCGTCCGGCTCAGCGGCAGCGGGCGCAGCAAGGTCAAGTCCGTGGTCGTCCGGGTGCGGCGCTCCGAGCAGCGGGGCTTCACCGCGACGACGCAGGTCGTCCGGGCCCGCAAGGTCGCGCCGGGGGTCTACCGCGCGCGCACGCTGCTGCCGTACGGCATCGTGAACGTGAGCGCGGTGCCGTTCGACGCGCGCGGCGGTCAGCTCGGTCCCGCGGCTCGGGAGCGGATCGAGGTCACCGACTGACGAGGGTTCACCGCGGCGCAACCATCTAGTCTCCCGCCGCGGTGAACGAGCGACTCCACGCACCCCGCGGCACGTACGACGTGCTGCCCGAGGATCACGCCGCGCGCGGCCCTGTGCTGCGCGTGGCGGAGACGATCCTCGAGCGGGCCGGCTACCGCCGCATCGAGACGCCGGTCTTCGAGCACACCGAGCTGTTCGCCCGCGGCGTCGGCGCCTCGACCGACATCGTGCAGAAGGAGATGTACACCTTCGACGACGGGGGCGGGCGGTCACTGACGCTGCGGCCCGAGGGGACGGCGTCGATCTGCCGCGCGTATGTCGACCACGGCATGCACAAGCTGCCCCAGCCGGTGAAGGTCTGGTACTACGGCCCGTTCTTCCGATACGAGCGCGCGCAGGCGGGCCGCTACCGCCAGTTCTGGCAGATCGGCGCGGAGGCGATCGGCAGCGACGCGCCCGCGCTCGACGCGGAGGTCATCGTCCTGCTCGCCACGATCCTCGACGAGCTCGAGGTCGGCGGCCTGCGCCTGCGGATCGGGAGCCTCGGCAGCCCGGAGACGCGGGCGGCGTATCGCGAGGAGTTGCAGGGCCACCTGCGCCGGCACGAGGGCCGGCTCAGCGAGGACGTCCGCGCCCGGATCGACCTCAACCCGCTGCGCGCCTTCGACAGCGATCACCCGGGCACGCGCGAGGTCATGGCGACCGCGCCGCTGCTGCTCGACCGCCTGAGCGCCGAGGACGCCGAGCACTTCGCCGAGGTGCGCGCACTGCTCGACGCCGTCGAGCTGCCGTACGAGGTCGACCCGACGCTCGTACGCGGCCTGGACTACTACGCGCGCACGGTGTTCGAGTTCACCAGCGATGCGCTCGGCGCGCAGAGCGGCGTCGGCGGCGGCGGCCGGTACGACGGCCTCATCTCGCAGCTCGGCGGCCAGGAGACCCCGGCGTGCGGCTGGGCGGCAGGCGTCGAACGGATGCTGCTCGCGGCCGGTGACCGCCCGGCGGCGGCGCCGATCGTCGACCTCTACCTCGCCGTCGACGGCGGCGAGGCCGCGCGGCTGCGGGCGTTCCGGATCGTCGCCGAGGCGCGGCGCGCCGGGCTCGCCGCGCAGGGCGAACTCGCCGGCCGGTCGCTGAAGGGACAGCTCAAGCAGGCCTCGCGCCTCTCGGCCCGCTACGTTGCCATCGTGGATGACACGGGTCAGGTGCGTCTGAAGGACATGGACGCCGCAGAGCAGCAGGAGATCTCCGACGTCGACGTCGTCGCGCA
>SYBY01000388.1 GCA_005788585.1 Actinomycetota bacterium
GTCCAGAAGTGTCGGGCGCAGCGTGCTCTGGAGCATGCTCGCCGTGCTGGTGCTCATCGCGCTGCCGCAGTCGGCGAGCGCCAAGGTGTCGTTCACGAGCGTGGTCGCCAAGCCGATCGCGCCGACCTCGAAGTGCACGACGCTCGAGGATGTCCCGGCGCTGACGCAGGCCGGCAGCCGGACCGACTTCTGTGTCGCGATGGCCACGAACGGCGGGCCCGATCCGCAGCTCGGCGACCTCCCCGGCCTGGGCGACGACATGAAGAACCTCACGCTGGCGCTGCCGCTGGGCACCGGCGCGTCGGTAAAGGCCACGCCGCTGTGCTCCCGCGCGACGTTCCTGTCGAGCAAGGGCTGCCCCTCCGCCTCCCAGGTCGGTGAGCTCAGCCTCGCCGTCGACGTGCTCGGCGCCGGCCGCATCGACGAGCGCCTGCTGCAGGGCAAGGTCTTCAACCTCGAGCCGCAGGGCACCGAGGGCGCGCGGCTCGGCCTCGCCGTCGACGTCGCCATCGGCCCGCTGAACCTCAGCGGCGTCATCCACCTCGAGACCGAGGCCCGCCTGCGGCCCAGCGACAACGGGCTGGAGTCCGTCACCGTCGACAATCCGCGTGACCTCGAGGGCATCCCGCTCGAGCTCCGTCGCCTGAACCTGCGCCTCTGGGGCAGCAAGGCCGACCACCCGACGCTGCAGCGGTCGTTCATCACGCTGCCGACGACCTGCACCCCGGCGGTCACCCGCTTTCAGGCCGAGTCCTACGGCGGGGACACCACCACCGCCCAGACCTCGTACACGCCGACCGGCTGCGACCAGCTCGACCTCCCCGCCCAGGGCATCTTCGAGAGCGGCCGCACCGCCGACGAGCCTGGCGTCCTGACGTCGGGCGTCAGCCTGCCCGGCGACGACACGGCGCTGGCCCCGTCGCACGTGCGCCGCACGACCGTCGTCCTGCCCGAGGGCTTCGAGCTCTCGCCGACGGTCGGCAACCGCCCCGGGTTCACGGGCTGCTCCGACGAGCAGCTGGGCAAGGGCCAGCTCGGCCCGGCGACGTGCCCGGAGGCCTCCCAGATCGGCACCGTGTCCATCCGCTCGCCGCTGCTGCTCAGCGACGAGCTGCCCGGCCGCATCTACCTGGCCAACCCGAAGGCGGGCGAGCCGAAGGTGCGCTTCTTCGTCGTCGCCGAGGCCGGTCCGCGGCTGGACGCGACCCGTCTGAAGATCGTCGCCCGCACGGAGATCGACCCGAACACCGGCCAGCTGACCACGACGCTCGACGACCTGCCGCCGACCCCGTTCACGACGTTCCGCTTCAGCTTCTTCGGCGGCGAGAACGGGTCGATCAAGATGCCGCGCAGCTGCGGGAACTACACCGCGAGCACCATCCTCGAACCGTGGAACGGCAACCCCACGAAGACGGTGCAGACCACGGTGGCGATCGACCAGGGCTGCTCGAGCCCCGAGCCGTTCGCGCCGGAGTTCGCGGCCGGTGTCTCTCCCGACACCGCCGCGTCCTCGACGTCGCTGACCACGGTGTTCACGCGCCCGGCCGGCCACGGGCGCCTGCGGTCGATGGTCGTCGACCTGCCCGCCGGGCTCACCGGCCGGCTGACCGCGGCCGCGCAGTGCCCGCTCGCCGTCGCGGCGACCGGCTCCTGCGGCGAGGACAGCCGGATCGGCCGCGTCCGCGCGCTGGCCGGCGGCGGCCCCGCGCCGAAGCCCCTCGACGGAACGGTCTACCTGACCGAGGGTCCCAACGGGGCGCTCGCCGGGCTGAACATCGTCGTCGACGTGAAGGTCGGCCCGCTGGACTTCGGCCGCGTCGTCACGCAGGCGACCATCGCGGTGAAGCCCGACACGAGCCTGCGGCTCACGGTCCCCGAGATCCCGCTGCGCCAGCAGGGCGTCGAGGCGAACATCCGCCAGCTGCAGGTCACGCTCGACCGGGCCGGCTTCAACGTCAACGCCACGAGCTGCGCGCCGAAGGCGTTCGCGGGCTCGATCACGTCGGACACCGGCGCGGTCGCCCCGATCTCGTTCCCCTACCAGGCCACCGGCTGCGAGGGGCTGCCGTTCGCGCCGAGCGTGAAGGCGACCATCGCGGGCGGCGCGGCGCAGACGAAGGACGGCGGCCACCCGTCGCTGCGCGTCGTCGTGTCCCAGACGCCGGGGCAGGCGAACTCGTCGCGGATGGAGGTCGTGCTGCCCGCGGGTCTCGCGCCGGACCTCGACCGCCTCCAGTCGGTGTGCAAGCTCGAGGTCTACGAGCAGAACGCCTGCCCGCCGGAGTCCGTCAAGGGCACGGCGACGGCCTACACCCCGCTGCTCCCCCAGCCGCTGAGCGGACCGGTCACGTTCGTGCAGATCCCCGGCGAGCCGCTGCCGGGCCTGCGGATCAAGCTGCAGGGTGCCATCACCCTCGACCTCACCGGCCGGATCAGCTTCGGGGAGGGCAACCGCGTGGTGAACGTCATCGATCCGATCCCCGACACGCCGCTGTCGCGCTTCGAGCTCAACCTCGAGACGGGCCCGAACAGCCCCCTCATCGCGACCCGCGACCTGTGCACCGGAACGCCGACGCTCAACGGCACCGCGTCCTCGCACTCCGGGGCCCGGATGGCGATCAACAGCCAGGTCGACGTCCTCGACTGCCGGCCGGCCGGCACGCTGCGGCTGAGCTCGCTGCGTGGTGGGCGCCCGTCGATGGACCTGCGGGTCGTCGGTGGCCGCACGCGCGTGACGCGGGCGCAGCTGGTCCTGCCCAAGGGCATGGAGTTCCAGCGTGCGGCGATCGTGAAGAAGCGCCTGAAGGTCAGCGCGACCGGTCTGAAGAAGGGCGCGCGCGCCCGGGTCACCGTCACCGGCCAGAGCATCCGGGTCACGGTCCCCTCCGGCCAGTCGGCCAAGGTCCTGCGGGTCCGGATGACCAAGGGCGGCGTGCGGGTCAGCACCCGCCTGCGCAAGCGCGGGCGCCCGCAGCTCTCGTTCCGGCTGAACACGACGACGTCCGACAGGAAGAGCGGCCGGAGCACCCTCCGCGTGCGGCCCGCAGCGTCGCGCTGACCCCGGAAGGGGGTGCGGTGGACGCCTGTTCGAGGCGCCCACCGCACTGTGAGGCGTGGCGTGGAACGTCGTCCCGGGGGGAGTGGACGAACGTTCGGCTCGAGGCTGTCCAGGCCCGAAGCCGCCTGACAGTTACGTATCGGCAGGTCGATGCGGTTCCTTGACCCCCAATTTGGGGGGTTGCTACCTTTCCTCGGCCGTTCCTAAATGTTGGACTGGGGGGAGAGAACTTGTCCAGGCAGTGGGGTCGCGGCGTGCTTCTTTGCGCGCTCGCAC
>SYBY01000389.1 GCA_005788585.1 Actinomycetota bacterium
GCGGTGCAGAAGAACAGGAACTGCAGGTTCTCGCTCGGCGTGTCACCCGGATCCATCAGGTTGACGCCGGTGTCGGTGCCCATCGACCAGTTGTTGTGCTTGCCCGAGCCGTTGACGCCGGCGAAGGGCTTCTCGTGCAGCAGCGCGACGAGCCCGTACTTGCGGGCGACGTTCTTCAGCGTCTGCATGATGATCTGCTGGTGGTCGCAGCCGAGGTTCGAGTTCTCGAACAGCGGCGCGATCTCGAACTGGTTCGGCGCGACCTCGTTGTGGCGGGTCTTGACCGGGACGCCGAGGCGCTGGAGCTCACGCTCGGCCTCGAACATGAAGGCCTGGACGCGCTCGGGGATCGCCCCGAAGTAGTGGTCGTCGAGCTCCTGGCCCTTCGGCGGCTTCGCGCCGTACAGGGTGCGCTCGGTCGCGAGCAGGTCGGGGCGCTCGAAGTAGTACTGCTCGTCGATCAGGAAGTACTCCTGCTCGGCGCCGACCGTGGTGAACACGCGCTTGGACTCGGTGTCACCGAACAGCTGCACGGCCTTGATGGCGGCCTTCGACAGCGCATCCATGGAGCGCAGCAGCGGGATCTTGTGGTCGAGCGCCTCGCCGGTCCACGACACGAACGCCGTGGGGATGGTCAGGGTGGCGCCGTTCGGGTTCGGCGTGATGAACGCCGGCGACGTCGGGTCCCACGCGGTGTAGCCGCGGGCCTCGAAGGTCGCGCGCAGGCCGCCGTTCGGGAACGAGGACGCGTCCGGTTCGCCGCGGATGAGCTCCTTGCCGGAGAAGTCGGCGATCGCGCCGCCGGTCCCGGTCGGGCTGTAGAACGAGTCGTGCTTCTCCGCCGTCGAGCCGGTGAGCGGCTGGAACCAGTGGGAGTAGTGCGTCGCGCCCTTCTCGAGCGCCCACTCCTTCATCGCCTGGGCGACGGACCCCGCGAGCGCGGGATCGAGCGGAAGACCGTCAGCGAGCGTGGTCTGGAGCTTCTTGAAGACGTCCTTCGGGAGCAGCTGACGCTGCACGTCGACGCTGAAGACCAGCTCCCCGAAGACGTTGTTGCTGGGAATCGTGAGATCGGTCGGGCCGAGAGCGCCGCCGTTGGCGCTCCACTGTGCGGCCGTCACATTGTGCTGGCGAAGTCCTGGCATGGGCGGGGTTGGTCCTCCTCGGGGACTGGAACTCGCTTCGTGCGTACTCGTGAACCGCAGACCCTACGCCCGTGATGGAGCGCTGTCCTTGTCCACATGGACAAAACGTCCGGGTCCGGCGTTCTCCCGCGTGTCGGGCTCGAAGGTCCCACGCGCGCGCACGAGGAGGCTTGGACAGCGCGTCGGACCGGGTGGCGAACCCGTTCCGGCGATCTTTCGACACGCGGCTAAAGACCCTCCTCAGGCCGCAGAGCACGATTTCCGTGCACTCGACTGAGGAGGATGCATGAGACGTACCACGCTGGCCAAGGCTTCGGGCCTCGGCCTGCTGGCGATGTTGGCGGTCCCCGCCCTGGCGTTCGGCCAGGACGACGTGATCAACCCGCAGGACCAGCTCCCCGTAACCATTGACGAACTGAACGTGCTCTGGATCATCCTGGGCACGTGTCTCGTGTTCTTTATGCAGGCCGGCTTCGCCTTCCTGGAGATCGGCTTCTCGCGCGGCAAGAACGCGGGCATGGGCATCGCGAAGATCCTGGTGAACTTCTCCATCGCCGCCCTGGCGTGGTGGGCTGTTGGTTTTGCGATCGCCTTCGGTGGCGACGGAACAATCGCCGGTGACGCCGGCTTCTTCTTCCAGTACGACACCGGCGTCGGTGGCCTGGCCGGGGATCTGTACGGCGAGAACGCGACCGGCACCACCGCGGCGTTCTTCATCTTCCAGTTCATGTTCTGCGCGGTGTCGCTGGCGATCGTCTGGGGCACGACCCTGGAGCGCATCAAGTTCATCGCCTACGTCCCGTTCGCGATCGTCTTCGCGGGCGTCATCTACCCGCTCATCGCCCACTGGGGCTTCGGCGGCGGCGTCTTCGCCGAGATCGGCAACGGCGTGCAGGACTTCGCCGGTTCGTCGGTCGTGCACCTCACCGGTGCGACGGCGGCCCTCGCGGGTCTGCTCCTGCTCGGTCCGCGCAAGGGCAAGTACGGCCCTGACGGCGCACCGCGCGCGATCCCCGGCCACAACATGCCGCTCTTCGGGCTCGGCGTGCTCATCCTGTGGCTCGGCTGGTTCGGCTTCAACGGCGCGTCGACGCTCGGCACGGCGGACAACCGCTTCGCCGAAGTCGTGGCCGTCACGAACCTCGGCGCGTCCGGCGGCGTGGTCGCGGCGATGATCACGATCTACCTGCTGAACAAGACGATGGACGTCGGCATGATCGGCAACGGCGCGATCGCCGGCCTCGTCGCCATCACGGCGCCCTCGGGCTACGTGGAGTTCTGGGCGGCCCCGATCATCGGTGCTGTCGGCGGCGTCATCGTCGTCGTCGGCGTCCTCGCGATCGAGAAGAAGCTCGACGACCCGGTCGGCGCGCTGTCGGCACACGGACTCGCGGGCATCTGGGGCACGCTGGCCTGTGGCCTGTTCACGTCCGATCGTCTTGCCGAGTACGTCGGCGTCGGCGACCCGGGCCTGTTCTACGGCGGCGGGCTCAGCCAGCTCGGCTCGCAGGCCGCAGCCGTGGCGCTCACGTTCGTCGCAGTGTTCGCGCTCTCGTTCATCACGTTCTTCCTCATCAAGATGACCGTCGGTCTCCGCGTCGACGAAGCCGATGAGGATGCAGGGCTGGACATTGCCGAGCACGGCATGTACGGGTACCCCGAGCAGTTCATCCCCGCGGCCGAGCTGGTGGGATACGCGCCGCCCAGCCGCGCGTCGACCCCGGCGATGGTCGCGACCAAGGAGGAGGTCCCGTCATGAAAATGGTCGTTGCCTACATTCGCCACGAGGCGTTCGAACCGATCCGCACCGAGCTCCTGGAGCTCGGGTTCCCGAGCCTGACCATCACCGAGGTGAAGGGGTCGGGCCGGCAGAAGGGCATCACCGAGCGCTACCGCGGAGCGGAGCTCACCAACTATCTCCGGCCGAAGATCAAGCTGGAGTGCGTGGTCGCCGACACCGACGTGCAGACGATCGTGGACACGATCCTCAAGCACGGCCGCACGGGTGCGGTGGGTGACGGCAAGGTGTTCGTCCTGTCCGTGGACGAGGCGTACAGGGTCCGGACCGGCGAGGCCGGCGAGGAGATCCTGCAGACGCACCCCGGCGCGACGTCGGCTGCGTAGGGCATGGCAAGGGCGGCAGCACACGATGGTGACGCTGTCGCCCCTCGCTCCTCCGGCCGCGGCGCCGCTCCTGAGAGCGGCGCCGCGGGCGAGGGGTCGCTCGTCGAGCGGCTCCGGCAGCTCCACCTGAGGATGGTGGACGCTGTCCTCGGAGGCGAGGGGCTGGCACGCGTGGCCGAGCTCGCCTGCGAGGCGGCTGGCGGTCCGGTGGCGATCGTCGTTCCGCGCCTCGGCGCGTCGGTGCTCGCTCCGGCGGACGACGGCGCCGATCTCGCGTCGATCCGGCGGTACGTCGCCGACCGGACGAAGGACCGTCCGACCCAGGTGCCGGACGGCCTGCTGGCCGAGGTGCCGATCCAGTCCGGCGACGACGTCGTCGGCGCCGTCGTGCTCCTCGGAACCGGCACGGTCGGTGAGGACGCAGCCGAGTACCTCCATCTCGCCGCGGTGGCCTCGCTCACCGAGGTCGCGGTGGAGGAGGCCAAGGAGGAGGTCGAGCAGAACCTGCGCGGCTCCTTCCTGGAGGACCTGCGCTCACGGCCCGACCTGGAGCCGCGGGAGATCGTGCGCCGGGCCGGACGCCTGGGCTGCGACCTGTCGCGCGGCGCGGTGATCCTCTGCGCCGAGCTGAAGACGGACCGTCCCCGCCACGTGGTGGCGATGATCTCCGAGGAGTTCCCCGGGGCGCTCGCGCAGCACATGGACGGGCGCGTATACGCCCTGCTGCCTGCGGCTGGGGGAGACGACGCTCCCGAGATGACGCTGGAGACCGCGCGCAAGCTGGCGACGCGGCTGCAGCGGCACGGCACCGTGGGGCTGTCGTCGTTCTACGCCGACCCGGGTGAGTTCACGCGCGGCATCCAGGAGGCCGAGCTCGTGCTCGACGTCCTGCGGCAGTCCGACGCGCCGATCGCCGAGGACATCGGCACCGGCACGTACCGGCTGCTGTTCCGCGTGCTGGCGTCGCACCCCGAGGAGGTGCGCTCCTTCTACGAGGACACGGTGGCGCCGATCGTCAAGTACGACGACCAGTACCGCACCGACCTGGTGGGGACGCTCGAGGCGTATCTCGATCAGAACTGCAACATGAACGCGACGGCGGCGGCGATCTACGCGCACCGCCACACGGTGGCCTACCGGCTGGACCGGGTGAAGGAGCTCACGGGGCTCGACCCGATGCAGTCCGAGGACCGGGAGCGGTTGGGGCTCGGCCTGAAGGCGTACCGGATCATCGCGCCGCGCCTGCCGAAATAGTCTGGCCAGGGCCAGACATTTCGGCCGGGAGTATGGGCTGGCGCCCATGCTCCCGCAGGTGGAGGCGGGGCAGCCATCGCTGGTGAGGCTGAGGTCCCGGCCCTGCTGGGGGCAGAGCCGGGACCATCGCGCGGGGCGAGGAAGAACTCCGCGCCAGCCTCATGTCCCTGTCCTTGCGCGACACACTCCGAGCCACGCAGACTCGGATACTAACGTAAGTGACTAACGTTAGTCGGGCTACCGCTGCGGCAGCGTGAGGCTCGCCGGGTGGTCCGGTCCTCCGCCGAAGTGGATCGGCGAGCCGCCCGGGTTGGTGTCGAGGTAGTACATGAGGTCGTAGGTCGAGACGGCGAGCATCAGGCGGTGGCCGGCGTGCACGTCGTAGGCGGTGCTCCGCAGCGCCAGGTCGAGGGAGATCGGCTCACCCGGCTGGACCCCGCGGAACGTCCGCGGCTGGTGGTCGATGTAGTACGCCCGCCCGTCGCGGCCGACCGCCAGCAGGTGGACGATCGCGGTCACGCGCGTCGCCGACGGCGTGATCGTCAGGCGCACGCGCGGGGCGCCGCGGATCTGCATCCGCTCCGTCAGCGGATCGCCCACCCACACGGCGTTGCGGCGGCGGGAGACGAGCCGCGCGAGGGTGAACGGCGGCGAGAACCCGTACGACTCGGCGAAGTGCGACACGATCGGGATGCCGACGGTCAGCGCGGGGTCGGGGCCGGGGTCGACGCGCATGCGCCAGTCGCGGTCCGGCTGGGCCCTCGTGATCTGGCCGCGCCCACGCGTGTCGGCGTCGAGTGCGAAGGTCGTCTCCCGCGTGCTGACGTCGCTCCAGGCCGCGTACGTCTCGGCCGGCCGCATGCCGCTGGAGCTGCGCGCTCGCAGCCAGATCCCCGAGCCCCCGCGGGCCGGCTCGCCGGACTTCAGTGTGCGATCGAACCATCGCATGACGCCGGTCCACACGTCGTTGTTCAGACCGAAGCGCGCCGGGGTCTCGGCGCTGATGTGCTCGCCCGGACGCAGCTCGAGGCGCCTCGGGCCGGTGAGCCGGCTGTAGAAGTCGATGATCTGGTCCGGCGGAAACGCCGTCTCGTTCCAGGTGTTGGCGAGGTGGACCGCCGTGCCGCGGGCGTTCAGGGCGTCGACGTACGTGACCGGCGAGCGCTCCTTCATGAGGCGAAGGAAGCCCGGTAGGTCGGTGCCGCCGAGGAACGTGCGCCACGTGGCGTTGAACGCGGCGTCCGTGCGTCCCTCGTCGTTGGCGGTGTCGCGCATGATCAGGCCGATCGCCGCGTTGCGGGTCTCTCCGGGGTACATCGACGCGACGAGATCGCCCCAGCCGCTCAGGGCGCTGACGGCTCGGATGCGCGGGTCGTGCGCCGCGGCGAGCAGCGCGAGGCCGGCGCCATAGGAGGCGCCGCCGATGCCGATGCGGGCGGGGTCGGCCGGTGTGCGGGCGAGCGCCCAGTCGATGACGGCTGACGCGTCGGCGAGGTCGGGCGGCCCCGCGATGCTGTTGACGCCGCCGGAGCCGGGCGCCCCGCGGGTCGCATACGTCACGACCACGTAGCCGCGGCTGGCCAGGGTCCTCGCGGCCAGCAGGTCGAGCCACGACTGGCCGTTCCAGGAGCCGACGAGCACGACGAGGGGGAGCGGCGTGGTCGTGCGGGGGCGGGTCACCCACGCTTCCAGCCGGACTCCCGGCTCGCGGTCGATCCGGGCCGGGGCGCTGGTGACCGTGAGCGCGTCTGCGGCGGGTGCGGTGACGGCAGCCGCCATCAGCACCGCGAAGAGCGTCAGCAGGGGGCGGCGCAGGCGGCGGGTCGTCATGCCGCCGGTCCCGCCGGGCGGTGGACGCGGACCGTCCAGCGCGCGCCCTGGCCGTTGGCGATCTGCGCCTCGGCTTCGACCGGACCGAGGACGCGCAGGCGCCGCAGCAGGCGCCGCATCGCCCACAGCCGGTCGAACATCGAGATCACGATCACCCCGCCGGGTGCGAGGTGCTCGACGTAGCGCTCCGCGGCGGCGACCGGGTCGCGCAGGTAGTACAGGCACTCGTTGAAGACGATGACGTCGAAGGCGCGCGCCGGGACGTACGTCGCGGCGTCGGCCACCGTGAAGGTCGTGCGGTCGTCCTCTCCCGCCTGGGCCCGCGCGATGGCGTGCTCGGAGAGGTCGATCCCGGCGTACGTGCCGTAGCGCAGGTTGCACCGCAGGATCCCCTGCGCGCATCCGACGTCGAGGACGGCCGGCTCCTGCCCGCCGAAGCGCTCGCAGTAGTCGCGGACCACCGCGTAGCGGGGCGCCTCGCCGAGGTCCCACAGCCGGCCCCAGGCGTCGCGCTCGAGTTCGAGCGCGTTGTCGCGCAGGAGCATCCCCAGCGCGAGGCGATGCGGAACGGGCGCCGCGGACGCCACCGGCAGCAGCGTGCTGCGGATCGCGCGCTGGACCAGGGTCGGGCCTGCGATGGTCTCCTCCACGCGCCGTAACGTTACCAGTAACGTCGATGCAACAGAACCCGGTTCGACCGGGAGTGAGGCCGGCTACGAGGAGGTCAGGGGCGCCGTGGCGCGATACGCGCTGACCCCGGTCTCAAGCGTCGCCTTCTCGAGCTGGCCGCGCTCGACCAGCGAGCGCACGGTGTTGTAGACGACGCCCTTGGAGATGCCCGTGGCCTCGGCGATCTCCTCCGCGGTCACGACCCCGCGTTCGTCGACGAGCTGCAGGATCCGCTGGATGTTCTCCCCGCGGCGCGCACGCGGTCGCTTGTGCTCGGCCTCGGCGCCGGAGCGCATGGGCGGCAGCGCGAGGATCTCGCGGAGCATGTCGCGCTCGCGGACGAGGTCGTCGTAGGCCTTCAGCTCGTGCTCGATCTCGGTCAGGCGCGCGGCGACACTGTCACGCACCTGAGCCAGGGACTCGTACGGGGGATCATGCTCAGGCGTCACACGGTGGAGTATACGTGCGCGTTCACATGAGCGCACACGTGTCCGTCAGGCGATGAGTTCCGCGGGCTGCGCCGGGACGACCATGACCGGGACGTCGGAGGCGAGCAGGACCTCTCGCGTGACGCTGCCGAACCGCTCGGTCGAGGCGCTGTAGCCCACGGCCCCGAGGACGACGAGGTCGTACGGCTGCGACGCCAGCTCTTCGAGGATCGCGGGGCCCGGCGCGCCGCGGGTCCAGCGCCGGGTGACGTCGACGGGGCCGGGCGCATGTGCGAGGGCCCGTTCGACGACGTCGCGTGCGTGGTCGTCGAGTGCGAGTTGCAGGATCCTCGCGGCGTCCGTGCGCAGGGCGTACATGGACGGCTTGTCCGCGAGGTCCTCCGAGACGGAGAAGACCGTGAGGCGCGCGCGCGTCGCCAGGGCGTGGGCTGTGGCCCAGTGCAGGGCGGCGTCGCCGTGCTCGCTGCCGTCGACGGCCACGAGCCAGCTGGGCCCGCGCGGCACCGATATCGGTTGGCACTCGTCGACGACGAGGCTGGACAGTCGCGAAGACAGCGGAGTTCCCCCTCAGATGGTGCGGTGCAGCGCTCCC
>SYBY01000054.1 GCA_005788585.1 Actinomycetota bacterium
CAGACCGAGGCGCTGGCGTTCGGCAAGACCGCCGACGAGCCGGCCCGCAGCTTCGACGGCAACCGGCCGACGACCACGATCCTGCTCAACCAGCTCGAGCCGCGGACCCTCGGGGCGCTCATCGCCTACTACGAGCACAAGGTGTTCGTGCAGGGCGCGATCTGGGAGATCGACAGCTTCGACCAGTGGGGCGTCGAGCTCGGCAAGGTGCTCGCGCAGCGGATCATTCCCGAGCTCGAAGGCCAGGAGGCACCCGTGCAGGACCACGACGCGTCGACCAACGCGCTCATCGCGCGCTACCGCGCCGCCCGCGGGCGGGCCGTCTGATGGCCGCGCGCGGTGGGTTGGACCTCGGCGGCACGAAGATCCAGGCGATCATCCTGGACGACACGAACACGGTCGTCGGCCAGGCGCGCACGCCGACGCCGCGGACGGGCGGGCCGCCCGCGATCATCACGGAGCTGGCCGCGGTCCTGCGGACGGCGTGCGAGGACGCGGAGGTCGACGTCGCCGATCTCGACGGCGTGGGCATCGGCGCGCCGGGCGCCGTCGACGCAGCAGCGGGCACGCTGTCGCGCAGCGGCAACCTCGACGGCTGGCGCGACGCGACCGTCGCGGTGTGCGACCTCCTCGCCGCCGAGCTTGGCGGGAGCGTGGATGTCTTCCTGGGCAACGACGTCAGCGTCGCCGTCCAGGCGGAGGTCGCCCTCGGAGCCGCGCGGGGTGTCCCGTCGGCGCTCGGCGTCTTCTGGGGGACCGGGGTCGGCGGCGCGGTGATCTTCGACGGCGAGGAGTGGGCCGGGCGCGGCGCGGCAGGCGAGATCGGCCACATGGTCGTGAAGATCGGCGGGCGCCAGTGCCCGTGCGGGCGGCGTGGCTGCATGGAGGCCTACGCGGGCCGCGGCGCGATGCAGAAGCGCGCGCACCACCTGCACCACGACCGCCACCGCAAGACCATCCTCTTCCACCTCATGCACGAGAAGGGCAAGCCGGTCCTGACCTCGAGCGTGTGGGCCAAGGCGCTGGAGAAGAGCGACGGGCTGGCCCACGAGCTGATCGACGAGGCGGTCGAGGCCATCGCGACGGCCACGGCCAGTGCCGTGAATCTGCTCGATCTCGAGCGGGTCGTGCTCGGCGGCGGACTCGGGCTGCGGCTCGGGGAGGAGTACCGCCAGCGGATCGAGGACGCGATGCTGCCGCACCTCTTCAAGGACGCCGACCCGCCACCGCTGGTGCTCGCCGAGCTCGGCGACCTGGGTGGCGCGATCGGCGCGGCGCGGCTGGGCCTCTAGGCGAGACCCAGCCGCCACCGCGGGGCTATCCCACCTTCACCGTGAGCGGGGCGCTGCCGTCGCCGGCCGACGCCTCGTTGCCCGCCCACTGGCCGACGAAGGTCGTCGTGCCCTTGGTGACGTTCCAGCTGGTCGTCGCCTGGCCGGAGCGGTCGAGCTCGACCTCCTGCTGGGTCCAGTCGCCGCCGGCCTTCCGCCCCGCGACCACCGCGACGTCGCCCTGCTTCGCGCCGGTGACGCGGATGGTCACGCGGATGCGGGCCTTCTTCTTCAGCTTCGTCTTCGCCGTCTTGACGGTGACCGACGAGGCCTTGCCCACCTGCCCGCCGGTCGTGCTGTAGAAGAGCGAATGCGTGCCCGCGAGCACGTAGCTCGTGCCGCCCGCGGCGATCCCGTAGCCCTTGATCTCGCTGTCGGTCACGAGCTGCGGCGCCCAGGTCTTGCCGCCGTCGGTCGTGCGCAGCAGGTACCCGAGCTCGCTGGCCTCACCGAACTCGCTCATCACGAGGTAGCCGCTGGTCGCCGACGAGAACGACATGCCGTAGAAGTCGGTCGTCCCGACGCCCTGCACCTCGGTCCACTTCTTGCCGCCGTTCGTCGTCTTCCACAGACGCCCGCCCGTGTCGCGCAGGAAGCCGGTGTTCGCCGTGACGAAGTCGGCGCGGTCGACCCGCGTGCGCTTGCCCGGCAGCTTCAGCGCCTTCCAGGTCTTGCCCTTGTCCACCGACCGCAGCAGCGCCGAGCGACCGGAGACGACGATGGCGCTGCCGCCCTCGTCGTAGTCGTTGAGCTTGGCCTTCGCGACGGCGCCGCGCACCGTCGAGAAGGTGTCGGCACCGTTGGTCGAGCGACGGACCCCGGTCGGGCCGATGAGCAGGACCGTGTTCGCGTTCGGGGCGTACACCGCGGCGGGACGCGCCGTGGTGCCGGTGTCGAGGTTCGCCCACGACGTGCCGGTGTTCGTGGACTTGAACAGCTTGCCCTCGGTGTCGACGGCGTAGCCGATCTGCGCCGTCGGGAACGACACGTCGAGGATGTCCTCAGACGTCGGGACGCCGACCTTGGTCCACGTCTGGCCGCCGTCGGTCGTGCGGGCGAGGCCGCCGTTCTCACCGGTCGCGAAGGCCGCGCCGCCCGGGGCGGAGCGCACGACGAAGTACTGCCCCGCGAGGCGCGGGTTGCCGATCGGCGTGAACGTCGCGCCGCCGTCGTTGGAGGCCGCCATCGCGCCCTCGTTGCCGGCGACGACCACGCGGGTCGCCGAGGAGAACGCCGCCGCGTTCGTCGCCTGGGTCGTCGCGGTCACGCGGGAGAACGTCGTGCCCCCGTCGGCGGTGCGCAGCAGGAAGTCGCCCTTCTCGACCGTGGCGATCGCGGTGTTCGCGTCGATGGCCCGGACGGTCGTCAGATTGCTTCCGTCGGCGCCCGTGTTCTTGGGCGTCCACGTCGCTCCGCCGTCGGTCGTCACGAGGAACAGCCCGTTGGCGCCGACCGCGAAGCCGTTGTTCGCGTCGACGAACGTGACGTCGTTGACCGCGCGTGCGGTGTCGCTGACCTGGGTCCATGAGCCGGCGCCGTCAACCGTGCGGTAGAGGCGGCCCTGTGTCGTCGCAGCGACGCCGGTGGTCGGGCTGGTGAAGGCGAGATCTGTCGGGGTGGCGCTGCCGCCCGACGCGCGCGTGCCGGTGACGGCGGTCTTCGGAGACCACGTCGCGCCGCCGTCGGTGGACCCGACGACCGTGCCGTCCTTCAGCACCAGGTAGCCCGTGTTGACGTCAGTGAACGACACGCCCTCGAGCGATTCCTTGCAGCCGAGCGAGTTGAAGTACAGGCGCGTGAACGTCGCGCCGCCGTCGACCGACCGGCGCGCGGCGCAGCCGCCGCCGACGATGAAGGCGTCGGGGGAGATGACCTGGACCTCGGTGAGCGGGCCGAGCAGGCCGGTGGGCAGGCCCGTCCAGGTCGCACCGGCGTCGGTGCTCTTGATCAGCGTGCCGAACGCACCGCTGGCGTAGCCGGTCGTGCCGGCGAACCCGATGGCGTTGATGTTCGATCCGGTGGGCGTCGGGTTGCCCCAGTTCCAGCCCGAGGTGCCGACGCGGACTGCCGCGTCAGCGGCGGTCGCACCGGCGAGCGTCACGCCCGCGGCGCACAGCGCCGCGACGAACGATCGCGTGGTCATGATGGGAAGTCCTCCAAGGTGAAGTTCATTGGCTGCGGACCCTGAACGGTCTGGGCGCGCGGAAGTTACGGTCAGGGCCGCGGTCCACAGGCGTGCACGGCGACTGAACGACGTTCGCCACGTGGCGTCTCAGACCCTTCCGGATCACGCCCGTCCCGGCTACTCTTGTCGGTGCAGGCGCCCCGTCGTGGGGCAGGGGGAAGTGTTGCGAGGGGGAGTTGTGCCACGAGGACTGTCCGCAGCGTGCGCGCTGATCTGCGCGCTGCTGCTACTGGCGCCAGGGACGGCGCACGCTGAGACGCCGTCGCTCAAGCGCGTCCAGATCAAGGCGCCCGACGGCGTCACCATCGACGGCGCCGTCGTGATGCCGGCGCGGCCCACCCCCGGCCGCAAGTACCCGGCGATCGCGTTCGCAGCGGCGTGGAACGGCGGCTGGGAGCAGAACACCATCCCGGCGCTCAGGCTCGCCAGCAAGGGCTACGTCGTCCACCTCTACACGATGCGCGGCATGGCGAAGTTCCTCGATGGCGAGGTCAACATGGCCGGCCCCAACGACCGCATGGACATGTCCGCCGTCATCGACTGGCTCATCGCCAACCGCCCGGTCGACCCCGACCGCATCGGCGCGGCCGGCATCTCCTACGGCGCCGGGCTGGCGCTGATCGCCTCGGCGTTCGACCCGCGCATCCGCTCCGTCGCGTCCCTCAGCGGCTGGACCGACCTCAACCGCGCGCTCTGGCCCAACGAGACGCGGAACGCCTGGGCCGGCGGCATCCTTTACAAGTCGGCCGTCGACGCCTCGCGGGTCGGGCCGGAGTTCCTCGACATCTTCCACCGGTTCTTCCGCCAGGTGCGCGTCGAGGAGAACCTCGCGTTCGGCGCCGGACGATCGGCGCAGACGTACATCGACGAGATCAACGAGAACAAGCCGGCGATCCTCATGTCCCAGCAGTGGAACGAGATGATCTTCCCGCCCGACCAGATCCTCGACTTCTACAAGGACCTCCAGGGACCGAAGCGCCTGCTGCTCCAGCCCGGCGATCACGTCTCCCAGGAGTCACCGGGCCTGCTCGGCCTGACGAACCGCCAGCTCAACGAGACCTACGCGTGGTTCGACCGCACGCTGAAGAACGCACCGGACCCGGCCGCGCTCGCGGGCAGCATCACCCTGCAGCCGCGCACGCCGTGGGGCGATCGCACGCTCGAGACCTACCCCGAGTGGTCGGCGGTCAGCACCGGGTCCAAGCGCTGGTACCTCGGCGGCGGCACCGGCTACCGCACGCTCGCCGAGACGCCGCAGACCGGCTGGAACGTCGAGTACCGCCCCGCGCTGAGCACCGACGACGGCCCCGGCGGCCCGCTGGTCGGCCACCTTGGCGAGGCACTCACCGGCAAGCCGCTGAACGCCCGCCTGGCGTCGCTGGACCGCAGGACCCGCGCGATGTGGATGACCGCGCCGTTCACGGAACGCCTGAAGGTGCGTGGCGCGCCGCGCGTCCGTTTCACGGTCACGCCACAGTCGGCGAAGGGCACGGTCATCGCGACGCTGTTCTCGGTCAGTCCGCGCAACGTCGTGTTCAACATGACCCACACGCCGCTGACGTGGCGCGACAAGCAGGTTGGCGAGCCGCTGACGTACGAGCTGCCGCTGCGGCCCACCGCCTACGACATCCCGCCGGGGCACAAGCTGCTGCTCAGCATCGCGGGCCAGGACCTGAACTACATCCTGGACAAGAACCCGCCCGGGGCGAAGATCGCGCTCAGCTCGCCGGAGAGCGCGCCGTCGTTCCTCGAGCTGCCGACGCGCTGATCAGCGCAGGGCTACTGCCTCATGCAGCGTTGAGCCCGTCCGCACGACCGTCTCGCCGCCCACCTGGGCGGTGAGCGTGAAGTCCGAGCGGAAGCGGAAGTAGCCGGGGTTGCCGAGCAGCCGGTTGATGACGGGCTTGGCGACCGGCTTGACGAACCGCTTGCCGACCACCGGCACGTCGTTGAGCAGGTCGTGTGCGTGGATGATCTCGCCTACATCGAGCCGCAGCTCGGCGGCGCCGTTGCCCGCGCGCAGCGTAAGCGACGACGGGTAGGACTGGTCGGCGATCTCGTTGTAGACCGTCGGCCCCTCCTCGATCTCGACCTCGCCGGTGCTCAGCACGACGTCGCTGCCGCTGGCGAGCATGAACGGTGTCGAGACCGCGTGGCCGAACCGGGCGGTCGTGAAGATCGTGGCGTAGACCACCGTGAGGTCGTCGGCGTAGACCCGGCCCCAGTACCAGTGGTCGACGATGCGCGGCATCGTCCCCTTGCCCCAGTTGTGGTCGTGGTAGCCGATGCCGCTGACGTCGTGGCGCTTGCCGTTCACCACGATCGAGCCGGTGACCCTCGCCTTCGGCGCGGCGACGACCCACGCGAAGAAGCTGTCCTCGCCGTAGTTCGTCAGCCCCTCACCGGGCTGCCACATCGGGACGAGGCTCTCGAACGTGAGGTCGAACTGCATGCCGTCCTCGGCGATGTGGATCTGGTGCGTCGGCAACGCACCGTCGGCGAAGCCCTCCACGACCCGGCCCCAGTTGTGCGCGACGCGCACGTCGCACTTCTCGGTCGACGCGCTCGCCTGGTCGTGCGGGTAGAACGTGCGCACCTCGTGGCGGGTGCCGTCGGGCTCGTAGACGTGCAGCTCGACGCCGGCCTTCTTTGTCATGAGCTCGGCGGTTTGCAGGAAGCCGACGATGACGTGCCCGTCGTCCAGGCGCGCATCGAAGTACCAGTGCTCGAAGTGGCCCTTGTCCTTCGACGGGTGGGCGCCGTTGACCCGCATCGGGACGGGGGCGATGACCTCGTCGCGGTTCCCGGGACCGGTCCAGCGATCGACGACCTGCAGCGTTGCCATGCGTCTCCTCAGCGCCGCAGCGCACTCGCGGCTTGGAATTCGGCCTCGCGGCCCTGGAGCTGCCCGGCGAGCCACCGCTTGCGCCGGGCATCTGCGCGCCGTTCGAGCGCGTCGCCGGCGCCGGGGACGAACCGGCGCGCCAGCTCACCCGCGCCGATGACCGGTGCCCGAGCGGCCATCAGCAGGATGCTCGGGAACACGGCGGGCAGGTCGTACTTCGCGCGGGTCTGCGGCTGCATGAACAGCGCGAGGTAGCCGGCGTACAGGTGACGTTCGTAGGCCAGCCGCGCCCGTTCGCGCAGCCCGTGGCCCGTCCGGGCCGACAGCGCCGTGGGGAACGACTCGATGAGCTCCTTGCCGTGATCGCCCGACGTGTAGGTCCGCGCGATCGCGGTCATGCTCACGAGCTTGAACGCCTCGCTGACGCTCTCCGGATAGCGCCGCGGGTGCACGCCGAGCAGGTGGCCCGTGTAGCGCTGGTAGTGCAGCAGCGCGCGCATGTCGGCGGGGCCGGTCTGGTACCCGGCGCCCCAGAGGAAGAGCGCGGGCGCGACGCTGCCGCCCATGAGCGTGAGCAGCATGTAGAGCTGGCTGATCGGTGTCCCCCACTTCGCCGCGTCCCACTCCGGATGCTCGGAGACGCGGCGGCGCACCGAGACGTGCATGATCCGCACGCGCATCGCGGTCTTGCGGGCCTGGCTCTGCGGGGTCAACAGCGCGCCCGGCTCGGAGACGTCGACCCAGAACTTGCCGGTCTCCAGGAAGCGGCGCAGGGCGTTGTCGCCGGCGTAGCCGCCGGTGAGGGACAGCGGGAGCGCGACGGCGGCTTCGGTGTAGATCTCCAGCGTGGAGAGCCCGGCGACCGCGAAGAGGTCCGTGCCCCAGCGGCGCCAGATCGCGGCGCCGTGTTCGACGAGCTCGGGGTCGACCCAGTCCGGCACGCGCTCGAACTCGTCGAAGAGCGCCCGCATGCTGGCGGGCGCCTCAGGGACGGCGTCGATGCCCTCCTCGAGCGCGCGATCGACGAGCTTGCGCGTGGCGCGCGGGCCGAGCTCGCCGAAGACCGTGTCGTCGACGAACGCCTCGGCGACCGGGTCGCCCGCCCACATGTCGGCGATGTACTCGGCGGCGACGTCGTCGGGCAGGAAGGGATCGAACCGCAGGTACCGCCGGACGCGGCGGCGGAACGTCTGCATGCCGGGGGTGCGAAGCGTCTCCCAGTACGCGAAGTCCGTCGGGGTCGCGGGTGGGGTGACGGGCACGGCCTGCAGAGTCGCCATGCCGCACTTGTACCATACCGAAGGGTATGGAGCGTCAGGTGCGCGTCAGGATCGTGAGCATCGCCTGCCCGAGATCCAGGTCCATCTCACTCCCATCGGGCACCGTGAGCATGAAGCCCAGACCGGTGCGGAACAGCATCTCCGAGCGCACCTGCGCGTCGTGTTCGTCGAAGCCCATCTCGCGGAAGGCGTCCTCGACGCGCGCGCCCATCGCGGCGTCGGTCTGCGCGACCCGCTCGCGCACCCACGCGTTCGTCCGGGCCCAGTCGCGCACCGCGCGCTCCAGCGCCCAGGTCGACGTGTCGGTGAACCGGAGCATCATCAGGCGCAGGCGCTCGCGCGGCTCGACCGACGCGAGCGCGGCGAACGACGCGACCTCGGCGTCGCGGCCCGCAGCCCAGTGCTCGGCGACGGCGGCGAGGAACGCCTCGAGGTCGTCGAAGTGCCAGTAGAAGCTGCCTTTGGTGACGCCGAGGCGCTTGCACAGCGTCGGCACCTTGATGCCGGCGACGCCCTCGTCGGCCAGCACCCCGAGCGCACACGCCACCCAGTCGTCGACGGACAGGCGGGACGTCTTCTGCGCAGAGGCCACGACGGCAGTCTCGCACCATCCGTCTCCATACCGTGCAGTATGGTTGCCGACATGGGTCTGACGCGTCGGCGGTTCGTCGGTGCCGCGCTGGGTGGCGCGGCCACGCTCTACGGCCGGCCTGCGTGGGCGGGCCCGAGCCAGTCGGCAATCGGCAGCAACCCACTCATGTTCGTGTCACCGCGGGTGGAGCCGTTCGTCGATCCGCTCGTCCTCCCGCCCGTCCGTCCGGCCGGCGGCGAGCTGGTCGCGGCCCGCGCCCGCCACCGTTTCCATCGCGACCTGCCGCTCAGCGACACGGCCGGCTTTGGGGGCATGACGTACCTCGGGCCGACGCTCGAAGCCCATCGCGACGCCGCGGTCACGCAGACGTTCCGCAACGACCTCGACGGCCACCCCATGGCCCGCCACCTCGACCCCACCATCCACGGCGCGTCGGCGCTGGACCGCACGCGCCCGCGCACGTCGATCCACCTGCACGGCGGCCTGACCGAGCCGGGGTCCGACGGGCACCCGCTCGCCAGCACCCGTACGGGAGGCTCCCGCGCGCACCGCTACGACCACGGCCAGGAGGCGGCCGGCCTCTGGTACCACGACCACGCGATGGGCATCACCCGGCTCAACGTCTACGCCGGGCTGGCGGGCCACTACCTGCTGCGCGACGCGTTCGACACCGGCCAGCCGGGCAACCCGCTGGGTCTCCCTGCCGGCGAGTTCGAGCTGCCGCTCGTGCTCCAGGACAAGATCTTCGCCCAGGACGGCACGCTGCAGTTCCGGCTGGCGACGTACGTCGCCGAGGGGCGGTGGGAGGGCGGCCAGGCCGGCGACGTGCCGGTCGTCAACGGCGTCGCCGCCCCGTACAACGATGTCGCCCGGGGCCGGTACCGGCTGCGCCTGCTCAACGGGTCGAACCTGCGCACGTACATGCTCAGTCTCTCGACGGGCCAGCCGCTGTGGCTCGTCGGGACGGACGCGGGCCTGGTCGACACGCCCGTCCGCCTGGACCGCCTGCGCCTGTCGCCGGGTGAGCGCGCCGACGTGCTCGTCGACTTCGGCGCGCTGTCGCCAGGCACCCGCGTCACCCTGCGCAACACCGAGCGCCTGCCCGCACAGTTCCAGCTCGCCGTCGGCGATGCACGGATCCGGGACATGCTCGAGTTCCGCGTCGGCGCCGCGCGCGGATTCGCCGGACCGGTCCCGGCGCGGCTGCGCGGCGGACCGGGCCTGCCGCCCGCCCTCGGCGACCCGGGGCGACCGACCCGCGTGCGGAACATGACGGTCATGCAGCTCCCCGACGGGCGCCGCTGGCCGCCCGCGGTGATGAGCCTGAACAACCTCGGATTCGCCACCGACGACGTCGAGCAGGTCCGCACCGGGACCGTCGAGCAGTGGAACATCGTCAACCTCACGACCGACGACCACCCCATCCACCTGCACCTACCGCTCATCCGCGTACTCGGCCGGCAGCGCTTCTCGGTCCTGGCGTACCTCCTCCTGACCCGCCGTCCGGGGTTCGGTCGCCGGTGGGCGCCGTCCGCGGACCAGTTCAAGCTCGGGCCGCCCGCGCCGCCCCAGCCGTGGGAGGCGGGGTGGAAGGACACCGTCTACGCCCCGCCGGGCGTGATCACCCGGCTGCTCGTGCGCTGGCCGCACGACGACGAGCTGGCCTTCGATCCGGACGCGCCGTTCCCGGTGCCGGCCACGGTCGACGCGGGGGCACCGGGTCAGGGGTTCGACCCGCTCGCGGTCTGCCGCCTCTCGACGGAGACCCAGCCCGCGCCCGACCGGGCACGCGGGTACGTCTGGCACTGCCACGTGCTCGACCACGAGGACCACGACATGATGCTGCCGGTCCGGGTGCGCGCCTGACGCCGCGAGCACCCTAGGATCGGCCCCGTGCCGAAGCTGCTGTGGTCCCCCTCACCCGAGCGTGTCGCCCGCGCCGAGATCACGCGGTTCGCCGCGGACGTCGGTCACACCGGCGCGAGCTACGAGGACCTGTGGCGCTGGTCGGTCGAGAACCTCGACGCGTTCTGGGGCGAGATCTGGCGCCGGTACGGCGTGCCGGGCGGGTTCGACACCGTGCTCGCCGACGACCGCATGCCCGGCGCGGTCTGGTTCCCCGACACCACGGTGAACTACGCCGAGCGCCTGTTCTCGGGTCGCGACGACGACGCGCTCGCCATCCAGCAGGCGTCGGAGGTCCGCGAGCTCGAGGCGTGGACCTGGGGCCGCCTGCGGGCCGAGACCGCCGCGATCCGCGCGGGCCTCGTCGCCCACGGTGTCGGCCCGGGCGACCGCGTCGCGGCGTACCTCCCGAACATCGCGGAGACGATCGCGGCGTTCGCGGCCACCGCGTCGCTGGGGGCGATCTGGTCGAGCGCGGCGCCCGAGTTCGGCGAGCAGGCCGTGATCGACCGCTTCGCCCAGATCGAGCCGAAGGTGCTACTCGGCGTCGACGGGTACCGCTACGGCGGCAGGGACTTCACCCGCGACGCGCAGTCCGCGCACATCGCCGAGGCGATCGGCGCCGAGCTCGTCCGCTTCGGCTACGTCGACGGCAGCGGCTGGCCCGAAGGCTTCCTCCGGTCCGACGTGCCGCTGACCTTCGAGCGCGTGCCGTTCGACCCCCCGCTGTGGATCCTCTACTCGAGCGGCCCCACCGGCCTGCCCAAGCCGATCGTCCACGGCCAGGGCGGCATGCTCCTCGAGCACCTGAAGAAGACGTACCTGCACCTCGACGCGCAGGCGGGCGACCGCATCTTCTGGTTCACCACGACCGGCTGGATGATGTGGAACTTCCTGATGTCGGTGCTGCTCAGCGAGGCGTCGATCGTCCTGTTCGACGGCAACCCCGCGGGCGAGGTGCTGTGGGACCTCGCCGCCGACGCGGGCGTCACGACGTTCGGCACCAGCGCCGCGTACCTCAACGCGTGCCTGAAGCAGGGGATCGAGCCGGGCCGCGGGCGCGACCTCTCCGCCCTGACCGCGGTCGGATCGACGGGCTCGCCACTGTCCCCGGAGGGTTTCCGCTGGGTCTACGAGCACGTCGGCGCCGACACCTGGCTCTTCTCGACGAGCGGCGGCACCGACGTCTGCACCGCGTTCGTGGGCGGGATCCCGACGCTGCCCGTCTACGAGGGCGAGCTGCAGGGCCGTTGCCTGGGCGCGTCGGTCGAGGCGTGGAACGAGGCCGGCGAACCGGTCGTCGGCGAGGTCGGCGAGCTCGTCATCACGCGGCCGATGCCGTGCATGCCCGTCGGCTTCTGGGGCGACGACGACGGCTCGCGCTACCGCGCCGCGTACTTCGAGATGTTCCCCGGGATCTGGCGCCACGGCGACTGGCTCGAGATCACCGAGCGCGGCACCGCGGTGATCCACGGACGCAGCGACTCGACGATCAACCGCGGCGGCGTGCGCATGGGCACCGCGGAGATCTACAGCGCGGTGGGCACGGTCGAGGAGGTCGTCGACAGCCTCGTCGTCGACGTCCCACGCGATGGCGAGGAGAGCTGGATGCCGCTGTTCGTCGTGCTGCGCGAGGGCGCGGAGCTCGACGACGAGCTGGTCGCGCGGATCAAGCGCGCGGTGCGCGAGCAGTGCTCACCGCGGCACGTGCCCAGCGAGGTGCTGGAGATCGCCGAGGTCCCACGCACCCTGAGCGGCAAGGCGCTGGAGATTCCCGTCAAGCGGATCCTCATGGGCGCGGACCCGGCGGCGACGACGAGCCTCGACGGGATGGCGAACCCGTCGTCGCTGGACTACTTCACGTCGCTCAGAGCTTCGGCTTCCCGCCCGTGAGCTTGCCGCGGCACGTGCGGTAGGTCCGTGACCCGCTGATCGTCTGGCCGGTGACGAGCAGCGCGGTGATGCGCACCTTGAACGTGCCCTTGGGCAGGCCGCGCAGGTCGACGATGGTCCCCCACGGCGGGCGGCGCAGGATGCGGGTCGTCTTCGGCATGCGAACCGTGACCCCCACGGTGTTCGGCCAGTAACGCTTGGGCACGCGGATCCGGAAGTACCGGCGGCTGATGCAGCGCCGGTTGCTCGGCGTCTCCACGACGCCGTTCGGCCCGAACGCGCTGGAGGGCGTCGTGCTCGCCGGAGGAGCGGGCGGCCCGGTGACGCCGGTCGGCGAGAACGTCGTGTAGTGCGAGAAGGTTGTGCTCGCGCCCGGGGCGAGGGTGTAGGTCCAGCTGATGCCGGCGCCGTTGTCGATGCTCTCGGCGGCACGGGTGGTGTTCGGGAACGGCGTGTGCGTCGCGATGTGCGCCCAGACCTGGCTGAACTGCGCCTCCATGTACTGGTTGCCGCCCGTGATCGGGTACCACTCCTCGATGCGGTTGGCCGGGGAGTTGTTGGCAGTGAGCGAGCAGCCCACCGCGCCGCGGGACGGCTCGGCGAACCCGAAGCCCGTGTCGGAGCTCTGCAGGTAGCAGTCGCCGGCGCGATAGATGACGCCCGACAGCGGCGCGCCGCCGGTGTTCTGCAGCGTGACGTCCGTGCGGTAGGACTCCTGGCCGATGACGTAGGTGTCGACTTCCGTGGCGCGTAGGCCCGTGGCACCCGCCGCCGCGACGGTGGTGATCTTGAAGGGAGACGCGCTCGAGCCGGTGCCCGTGACGGGCGTTTGACTCACCGGTGTCCACTGCGTGCGCGCGCCCAGACCAGTGGCGGCGCCGGACACCGCGGGGGCGTAGAGGTCCGGGCCGACGACGACGAAGGTCCCGCAGTCTGCGGGCTTCGTCCCGGGCGGGTAGAGCTCGAACCGGGCGTCGCCCGTGTGGGCGACCTGGCACGCCAAGTCTGGGCTGGCAACCACGCTGGTCAGCGGGCCGGGGGAGGTGATCTCGGCGGCGCTCGCGGCCGAGGGCACGGCGACGAGCGCCATGAGTGTGACCAATGGGACCAGGCGACGCTCCAGCATGCGGATGATCATGTCGCTGAGCACCGGGGAGGTCATCCGCAGTGCCCACCCGCATCCGGGCGTAGTTCCCGCGGAGGGCCGACGACGACCGCGAGCCGCGATCGCATAGGCGACTCAGCGCAGCCAGATCCGGATGTGATCGCGGATGTGCGCAACCAGCTCGGCGGCCTCACCCGTCGGTTCGCCGAACGCCGGCGTCACGAGTTCGTAGGCGCGGGGGAACTCCAGGCCGTCGAGTGCCACCACGGTGAAATCGGCGGCCAGCGCCAGAATGTGACGAGAGAGCAGGACGGGCGCGACGCGGGCACGTGCCTCCGCGAGCGCCGCGCCCGGTGTGGGCGCCTCGACGAGCGGCGCAGCCGCCTGCAGCGCGCGCGCCGACAGCGCGGCGTCGACCGTCCAGCGGGCGTTCGACGAAGGATCGCGGACGACCATCGGCGTGGCGAGGAACTCGTCGGGACTGACGCTCCCGCGCGCCGCCCAGGCGTGGCCGGCCGGGACCCCGCACACGATGGCGTCCGCGATGAGCTCCGTCTCGCGAACCTGCGGGTTCGGGGTGTGGTTGGGCCGTGACGCGGCCACCCCGAGATCCGCGCGGCCATCGGCGACCATCCCGCGGACGACCTGCGAGTTGGCCGAGACGAGCTCGACCGTCGCGTCGCCTCCGATCCGCGCGAGCATCGGCGCGATGAACGCCTCAGTCGCGGAGTGACTCGCAGCCAGGCGCACCACCGCCCCGGCGTTCCGGACGCTCACCATCACGTCGGCGACCTCGTCCGCGACGGTCAGCAGGCGCCGCGCGTGCTCGTACAGGCGCCGCCCGGCCGGCGTGAGCGTCACGCCACGCACTGAACGCTCCAGCAGCTGGGTCCCGACGGTCGCCTCGAGGGACTGCAGCCGCTTCGACAGCGTCGGCTGCGTCACCGACAGCCGCACGGCGGCGCGGCCGAGACTGCCGAGGTCCGCCGCCACGCAGAACGTGCGCAGCTCCTCGATGTCCGGCGTGATCGAGGGGCGTGGCATGCCCGCACGATAAGCAGCGGCGGGCCTGCTGCGCGGAACTACGGACCGCGCCTCCGCACGTTCTCTCAGTCGGACCGGTTATGGCGCCCACACCAACCCTGCATGACGTAGTCGGCCGAACCGCCGCAGGTGCCCCCTCTTCCTGCCGTTCCATGGAACAGACACGCACACCAGCTTCCAGAGGAAGGATGACATGGCCGCCACCGCCCCCCATTCCACCGCCGCGCTCCGCAAGCGCCGCAGAGACGAAACCGACCACCTCGACCTCGGCCCGGAGAAGGCGTGGCGCGAATGGATGATGGTCGGCATCGGCCTGACCGCGCTGGTCGCCGTCGTCGCAGTCGCCGTCGCGATCGTCTCCCTGGCGTCCGGCTCCGCCTCGGCGCCCCCCACCGCGGCAGCCGCCCCGGCCCCCGCCGCGGCGCCCGCCGCGAGCGGTGACCTCACCACCCCCGCCGCCGACGACCCCGCCGCGAAGGGCGTCGACTTCGAGCCGTTCGAGCGCGTCGACCCGAACCTCCCGGCCGTCCCCACCGGCGACGTCAAGAAGTTCGACGTCGACGTCTACCACCACGTCACGCAGGTCTCGAAGGACCTCGCTCCCACCGAGGTGTGGAGCTACAAGGTCAACGGCGTCGAGCACCGCGGGAGCGGCTACAGCTCGCCGATGGTCGTCACCCAGGGCGACACCGTCGACTTCAAGCTCACGAACGGCAGCTCCAAGAAGATGCAGGTCACGCTGCCGCACTCGATGGACTTCCACTCCGCGAAGGTCGACCCGGGCCGCCGGTACGCGGACCTGGCCCCCGGCAAGAGCATGCGCTACCGGTTCGTCGCCGAGCACGCGGGCGTCTACATGTACCACTGCGCCACGAAGCCGGTCCTCATGCACACCGGCATGGGCATGGTCGGCGCGATGGTCGTCAAGCCGAAGGGCCTGTCCAAGGCGCGCGACCTCATGGTCACCCAGCAGGAGTTCTACATCGGCCAGCCCGGCAAGAGCGGTGACATGAAGAAGATGGAGGCCAAGGCGCCCTCGGCCATCACGTTCAACGGGTACGCCAACCAGTACGCCGACGAGCCGATCATCGTCCGTCGGGGCGAGCGCATCCGCATGTGGGTCCTCAACGCCGGCCCGAGCATCTGGAGCGCCTTCCACGTCATCGGCACGATCTTCGACAAGACCGTCGTCGAGGGCGTCACCGGCCACGGCGCGCAGACCGTGAACCTCGCGCCTTCGCAGGGCGGCTACGTCGAGTTCACCCTCGACGAGGAGGGGACCTACCCCTTCGTCACCCACGCCTTCGCCGATGCGGTCAAGGGCGCGACCGGCGTGCTGAAGACCGAGAACGCGCCCGCGGGCGGCGGCCACGAGATGGGCGACGGCGGGGACTCCGGTCACGACGAGCACGGCGCCGGCGCGAAGGCCGACCTGAACGTCGAGCTGGGCGACATGTTCATCAAGGCCGACAGCACCGAGGTCAAGGCCGGCAAGGTCAGCATCGCGGTGAAGAACACCGGCGCGACGATGCACGGCATGGCGTTCGCCGTGACCCCGGTCAAGGCTGAGGGCGGGATGCTCGACGAGGCGACGCTGCAGCACAAGGGCAAGGAGCTCATGGGCGGCGAGTCCGAGGTCCTCACCGCCGAGCTGAAGCCCGGCACGTACGAGATCGTCTGCTTCGTACCCGGCCACTACGCGGCGGGCCAGAAGCTTGCGTTCACCGTGAAGTAGCCGGAGTCCCCATGGACGCACCGACGCGGCACCTCCATCGGAGGTGCCGATGTCGTGCGTCCATCGCATCGCATCGTGGGGCCGCAGCCCGACCGGCGCTGGAGATCCCCGTCGAGCGGATCCTCAGGGGCACCGCGCGCGACGACGAGCCTCGAGGGCATGGCCAACCCGTCAGCGCTCGAGCCGTTCGTCGTGCTGCGCGGACGCTGACCGGACCCGTCAGACAGTGATGGGCGCGCACGCGCGGGTGGTCCCGGGCGGGGTCGTCCACTCGCAGATGGCCACGACCAGCAGGATGTAGCCGATCGCGAGCAGACCGATCACGGTCCGGGCGAACTCGGCCGCGATGGCGTCGGCTGACGGCCCGAACGTGACCAGCCGATCCAGCCCCGTCGACGCGCCGAAGGTCCGCGGGGCATCGACCTGACGCGCCGCCGCCGCTGCGCTCGCACCCGGTCGCACGTCCAGCCCGCAGGTGGCCCCCGGCGCCAACGCACGCAGGCCCATGCACGAGCCACCCCGCACGCCGAGCCAGCGCAGGTGCCCGAGACCCGTCAGCCGGACGGGCCGCGCGCTGGGGTTCTGCACGGTCAACCCGCCGCCGGCGGTGGTGACGGCAAGAGGCGAGACAGGAGTCCCGCGGGGGACGACGCCCGGCCGCAGCACGACGGCGCACGACGCACCTGGGTCCAGGACGCGCGTCTTGGCGCACGAGCTCGCCGGGTCGACCCCCAGCGCCCGCATCGGCCCCTGGGCCGAGAGCGCCCCCAGCCGCGCCGCGGTGGTTCCGGTGTTCGTCACCCGCAGTTCCGAGGCGCCGACGTGCTCGATCGTGAAGGCGGGTGCGACGGACACGGAGCGAGCCGCCGCATACGCCTGCGTGGGCAGCAGGGCGAGCACCAGCACGGCGACGACGGTGCGGCGAAGCAGGACCAGAACGGTGCGTGACATGTCGATTCCCCCTTGGACGACAGGCGATACCGCGCGATACTGACACATCATTCCGCGGTGCCGGTGAACGGCGTTCACGGCGTCTGCGAGGGGGAATCCGGATGGGCGGTCCCGGGATCGAACCGGGGACCTCACGCTTGTAAGGCGCGCGCTCTGACCAGCTGAGCTAACCGCCCGCGGCCGACCATCGTAGTGCCGCGCGGCGGTAGGTTCCCGCCCATGGACCTCGGCATCACCGGACGCGCCGCGCTGGTCTGCGGCGCCACCCAGGGCATCGGCAGGGCAATCGCAGCGGAGCTGATCGCGGAGGGCGCGCGGGTGGCGATCACGTCACGCTCGCGCGAGCGCGCGGACCAGGCCGCAGCCGAGCTCGGCGCGGCGGGCTTCGTTCACGACACCGCCGACGCCGACGGCGCCCCCGGCCTGCTCGAAGCGGTCGCCGACGCGCTGAGCGCTCCGGTCACCCTGCTCGTCACGAACACCGGCGGCCCGCCCGGCAACCCCGACGCGCTGGGGTTCAGCCGCGAGCAGTGGCAGGCCGCCTACGACGAGCTCGTGCTCGGGCCGATGGCGCTCGTGCAGTCCGCGATCCCGGGGATGCGCGCGCAGGGCTTCGGGCGGATCGTCAACGTCGTGTCGCCCGGGCCGCGAGAGCCGATCCCGCACCTCCTGCTGTCGACCACCCACCGCGCGGCGACGATGGCGGCATTCAAGACGGTGTCGCGTCAGGTCGCCGGCGACGGGATCACGCTCAACAGCGTGCTGCCGGGCCGGATCGCGACCGAGCGGCTGTTCTCGCTGTACGGAGGGTCGCGCGACGCAGCCGAGCGCGTCGCCGCCGACGAGGTGCCCGCAGGGCGGTTGGGCGAGCCCGACGAGATGGCGGCCGCCGCCGCGTTCCTGCTCAGCGCCCGCGCCGGCTACGTGACCGGCCAGGCACTCGTCGTCGACGGCGGGCTCACCCGCGCGGTCTGACCGCGAGCGCGCGGCCGGGGTCTCGCTCGCGCGCGGGCAGATCGACCGTGACGTCGGAGACCGCGATCCGGAAGGGCCGGTCGGGCGCCTCGTAGGTCGGGTCATCCCGCCCGAGGAGCTGGAGCCGCAGGTGCGTGCCGCGGGCGAACCGCCGCGCGGCGCCGTTGAGCTCGAGGCGCACCTCGCCGGTGCGCGGCAGGTCCACCCGGTGCACGCTGCGGTCGACGAGCCGCTGCCGGCTGCCGTCGACCTCCCACAGCCGGGCCACGAGCTCGCCGCGCGGTCCGCCCGTCCCGCGGATCCGGGCGCGGACCACGGCACGGCCGAGGTACGTGAAGGCGCGCTGGACCCGCAGGCCGAGCGTGGCCGTCCCAGGTTCGGAGCGCAGCGGCACGGTGGTGCAGTGCTCACGCGACCGGACGGGGTCGACGCCACGCGCGATCGACCGCAGGCCGCCGGACGACGTGACCGTCCCGAGCAGGCCGTCGCGCGTCGCGGTCACGCGCCCGCGCGCGAGCGCCTCATAGCTCCCCGCGTCGATCGGCGGGCCGTCGCTGCGCGCGTTCGTGCAATCCGACCGGTAGACGCGGACCGCGCCGGCCGGAGCGACCGCCGGCCCGCCGCGCAGGAAGTGGTCGAAGAAGCGCAGGTTGCGCGCGTTGACGAGGTCGGTCGTCCGGCGCTTGTTCATCGAGCGCCAGTGCCCGAAGTCCGAGAGCGTCATCCACACCTGCGCGCGCCGGTCCCGCGCGCGCAGCGTCCGGTAGACGGCCAGGGCGTGGGAGACGGGCGTCGCCGAGTCGGTCCACCCCTGGGCGAGGATGAGCGGCGCGGGCGTCCCGCCTTCGATCGCCAGCGCGGAGCGATAGCGGTAGAGCTCGTCGAGCGCCCGCTTGCCGTCCGGCCGGGTGAGCGCCTCGCCGGACAGCGTGAGCCAGCGCCGGAAGTCCACGGACGGGTCGGCACCGGGCGGCGCGACGAAGTTCACCACCTGCGCGCCGGTGGTGATGAGGTCGAAGAACGACGCCAGGCGCGGGCCGAACTGCGTGCGCGTCGCGGTGCTCGCCGGCGTGGTGGCGTCGCCGAAGTCCCCACCCGGGAACATCGCGGCGACGGCGTCGGACCACGCGAGCATCGGCGCGGCGCCGGCGACCCGCATCGGCGTGCCCGCGGGACTGCGCCACGGCGCGTACCCGCCGCCGGGCAGCCGGATCCGGTCCTTGAGGAACGCGAGCTGCAGCGCCTGGATCCCGCCGTAGGACGACCCGGTGGCACCGACGCGGTCGGGGATCGTGACCCGCTGGTCGGCGAGCACGCCGAGGAGGTGCTGGATGTCGCGGACCTCGTAGCGCTGGTCGGCGACGTGCAGCCACCCGCGCGCGCAGTCGGGCGTGCGGGACTCCGCGCTCCCGCAGGAGCGGCCGAACCCGCGCGAGGACACCGCGACGGCGGCGTAGCCCGCGGCGGCGTACGCGGTCGTCTGCTCGGCCAGACCGAGCTTGTCGCCGCCGAATCCGTGCAGCCAGACGACCGTCGGCCACGGCCCGTCACCGGTGGGCGGGATGCGCACGTCCACGTCGATCGGCGTCCCGTCCCACGACGGGACGCGGTCCGCGAGCGTGCCACCGGCGCACACGCGATGGTCGCCGGCGGGCACGCACGCGCGGCCGAACGGCGCCGGATCGGCCACGGCCGGCCCCGCCGACGCCAGGACGGCCGTCAGCGCGAGCGCCAGCATCGCCGACATCCGTGTCCGCGCACCCATCGGTCGGACGGTACAGGTCAGGCGTCGCCGAGCCAGCCGCACAGCGCCGCACCGACATCGGGGTGCGAGAGCAGCGTCCAGTGGTGCGCGCCGTCGAGGTGGCGGTGATGTGCGGGGTCCGTGGCGAGCGCCTCGGCCGGCCGGGGTCCGGCCGCGCTGCGCTCGTGCACCAGCACGTCGCCGACGATCCGGCCGAGCGGGTGATCGCGGTCGGCGGTCACGCATGCGCTGACGACGTGGACGGTGACGCCGGGCGGCGGCAGCACGACGGTGCGGCGGTCGCGCAGCGGCTCGTCGGGGTCGTGGCCGTCCCAGTCCTCCTCCGCGACGGCGCCGTAGCGCAGGTCCTTGATGCCGACGCTGCGGGCGTTGACCATCTCGCCCCACGGCCGGGTCTCGGGGACCGCGCGCAGCGTGTGCCCGAGCAGGTTCGCGCCGCGCTCGAGCGGCGCGCCGGCGTGCGGGGAGCCGAGGCAGACGACGTGCTTCGTGCGGGCAAGCCACGCGTCGGCGTCCCGTGCGGCGACGTTGCAGGCGGCGCGCGCGACCAGACCGCCCATCGAGTGGCCCACGATCGCGAGCTCGTCGACGCGGACGGGCCAGTGCTCGACGAGCGCCTCGAGCAGCGCGGCGAGGTCCCGGCCGTTGTCGCTGATGCGGCGGCCGGTGTTGTAGCGCAGGTAGACCGGCGTGACCCCGAGCTCGTCGCGCAGCAGGTCGCCGTAGACCAGCCGCTCCTCGCCCTCGCGCCCGAACGGATCGAGACGCCAGACATCCTCGTTACCAGCGAGGCCGTGTACGAAGACGACGACGCGGTTCGCGGCGTCGGGGTACGCGCGGGTCAGCGCGTCGGCATCGGCATCGACCGGATGGCCGCCGGCACGGAGCTGCATCGGGACCGCCAGGGTGCTGCCCTCGGCGACGAGCCGGTCGCCGGCCGCGGCGTTCAGGGCGCCGAGCGCGAGCGCCCCGCCGACGCTGTCGGCCAGCGACGACGCGCCGGGCTGCGCCCGCAGGGCGGCGAGGGCGCCGGCGCCGCGCGGGGCGTGCCGCAGGCCGGTCCTCACCCCGCCGTACGCCAGGGCGGAGATCGCGTCGTGCGCGACCTGGACCGGCGCGGCGGTCGGCCCGAGACGGCGGAACACGCGGCCGGAGATCGCCAGGTGCGTGTCCTTGATCGCGCCGCCGAACGAGCCGAGGGCCCGGCCCGCCAGGTCACTGCTCTCGTGGATCTCGTCAGCGTGCATGGTGGTCTGGTTGAGGCTACTCCCGGGAGCAAGGTTCGTCACCCGGATGCCGTGGCGATCAGTGCGTGGAGGGCGTCGATCGCGAGCTCCGCGATCGCGGACCGTTCGACCGTCGGGTCGTCGAGCCAGTCCAGGACCACCGAGACCAGGAAGGCGAGCCAGCCGTGCACGGCGAGCCGGAGCTGCGGACTGGCGGGCGCGCCCGGGCTGAGGGCGTCGAGGATGCGCGCTTCCTGCCGGCGGAGATTCGCATCGACGAGTTCCCGGACGCGCGCGTCCGAGCTGACGACGCCGCGGAAGATCGCGCGGTAGCCGTGGGGATGGGCGACCACGTAGTCGAGGTATCCGTCGATCGACGCGCGGAGCCGCTCCTCGGCCGGGACATCGGGATCGGGCTCGGTCGCCGCCAGGATCTCCTGCGTCTCGCGCTCGATGACGGCATGCAGAAAGCCCCGCTTGTTCCCGAAGTAGTGGTACAGCAGGCCGCGCGAGACGCCCGCCCGCTCAGCGACGTCGTCGATCCACACGTCGTCGTACGGGCGGCTCGCGAACAGCTCACTGCCCACCGCGAGCAGCTGACTGCGGCGCGCCTCGACATCGAGGCGCTGTCGCGTCTTGTTGGACATCGATTCAATAGGCTAGCGAGGGACCTCCTCTCCACCCGGGGGTGTGCGAGCGACCAGAGGCCCGAACGGGGGGACCGATGAGCTTGAGATGGCAGCTGCTGGCGACGGCGTGCGCGGCGACAGGGACCACGGAGCGCGCGGCGTCGCGCTTCGGAGCAGGCGCCTTTCTGCCGGCGTTGTTCGTGCAGCGCTACGCGAACATGGGCGGCCTGTCCCCCGCGCGACTCGAGGCGCAGGTTCACGCCTGCCGCTCATTCGACGACGAGCGCTGGAGCGCGTACTGGACCGAGATCGCCTTCGAGCATCTCGACCGCGCCGAGCGGTCGCTCAGCGACCTGGGCGTCGTCGCCGGCCCGGGCCTCCGCGAGCTGCTCCTTCGCGACGACCTTCCCCTTGAGGTCGATGCGCTGGCGACGACGGTGGCGCCGTACGCGCGGCTCCTTGCCGATCACAGCCTCGTGGTCCCGCCGCACGCGCTCGCCGAGTTCGGCGAGCAGCATGCGGGCACGGCGCTCTGCGAGCGCGCACCACAGGTGATCGAGGCGGTGCGCGAGCTGCTGGCGGCGATCACGTACCTGCAGATCAGCGCCTTTCCCGGGGGCACACCGCACCGTCTGACCGCCTACCGACGGTCGCGCCGCCTCTTCGACGCGCTCGCCGCAGCGTTCTCCGAGGGCTTGGACACGGTCGTCGAACAGACCGCGATTCGCGCCGGAGGCGACGTGGTCGAGGCCTACCTCTGCCTCCCCGCGACGGGCGAGCCCTGTCCGCTGGTCGTGGTGACCAACGGGCTCGAAGGCACCGTCCAAGAGCTCCTCGTCCCCCTGCTGCGCTACCACGACAGCGGGCTGGGCGTCCTCGTCATGGAGATGCCGGGCTCCTACGCGTACGCCGAGCGGATGTCGACCGCGTCGGAGCGGATCTACCGGAGCGTCATCGACACCGTCGCGGGCGACCCCCGGGTCGACCCCGGGCGCATCGGCATCGTCGGCGTGAGCTTCGGCGGCTACTGGGCCGCCCGCATGGCCGCCGTCGACCGCCGGCTCGTGTGTGCCGTGGCGTGCGGCGCGCCGACCGACCGCAGCTTCCGTCCCAAGCTCGGACTGCCGGAGATCATCATCGACGCCCTGGCGCATGTCACCGGGGCGACGACACCCGTCGGCCTGCTGCGACGCCTGCGCAGCCTGTCGCTCCGAGCGCACTACGGCGACATCGCCCAGCCGCTGCTCGTCATCAACGGCGACCACGACACGCTGCTCTCGACCCGCGACTCCGTCGCACTGGCGGCCGGCGCACGGCACGCCGAACTGCGGCTCTACCCCGACGATGACCACTGCGCCATGGGGCACTACCGGGAGTGGCTCGACGACACGCAGACGTGGCTCGCGGGCCACCTGCTGGACGAGCGGAGAGCAGCCTGATCAGGTACGGCGGTGGACGGGGTTGTCGAGTCGCCCGATCCCGTCGATCTCGACCGAGACGATCTCGCCGGTGGTGCTGAGGTCGATGGACCGGATGGTCGGAAAGAGGTCGGGCTTCGCGGGCATGAAGGCCGAGCCGAAGTGCACGATGTCGCCGGGCTCGAGGGTCATGTAGTGCGACAGGTGGGAGACGACCTCGGCGGCCGGGAAGGTCAGCCGTGCGGTGGCGTCGACGAGCACTTCGACGTCGTCGAGCAGACCCCGGACATCGAGCCGGCCCGGATCGGGCAGTTCGTCTGGTGTGACGAGCCAAGGTCCCATCGGGGCGAAGGTGTCGCAGCCCTTCGAGCGGGCGTGATAGGTGAGGTGCAGGTGGTGCTCGTCCGCCGGGGTGGTCTGACGCCACTGCGGTGGCGCGCCGATCGGCAGCGGGAGCTCGAGGGCCATGCTGTCGCGGTCCTTCAGGGCCGGCGAGGTGATGTCGTTGATGATCGTGTACCCGAAGATCGCGCCGGCAGCGTCGGTGGCCGAAGCACGTCGGATGCGCCGGCCGATCACCGCCGCGAGTTCGGGCTCGGGATGGGTCAGCCCGTAGTCGCCCTCGATGACGATGGGTTCGAGGTGCCCGATGAGCGCCGACGGCGGCTTGAGGAAGTACGCCGGCTCAGTCGGCGGGCGGTGCGCGAACTGGTTGCCGAGGGCGTTGTTGATCGCCACGCCGACGATCTTGCTGGGACGGGGCGACGGCGGCAGCCAGCGGACCTCGTCCTCGTCGTAGACCGTCGCGCTTCCGGGTCCGGCCGCGATCCGCTCGCCCACCGCTGCTGCACGCCGCACTGGGTCGTTGAAGAAGTGCTGCAGGGTGATCGCAGGCTCCTCCATGACATCGGCGACGTCGATCAGCTGGCCTGATGGGCCGGCCACGACGAGGCGCTCCTCGCCGGTGACGAGGACGTGTGCGAGCTTCATGCGGGTTCGCCGGCTGCGAGCGCGAGGGCCCAGCCGCCGATGAGCAGCACGGCCGCGACGGCGAACGTGCACGCGTTGACGTCGATCGCGACGACGCGGTCACCGATGCGCATCCGCAGCGGCTTGTAGCCGTTGGCATCGGCGAGGTGGCCGCCGTAGCGGTTGCGCGAGAGGACGGCCGCGAAGAAGCCGCCAAGCACGGCCAGCCCGAACGCGCCGCCCAGCGTCGCCCTGGTGCTCTGCGGGAGGTCGGCGCCCCAGAGCACGTACAGCACCACGGGAGCGATGAGGAGATAGCTGAGGGTCTGCCAGACGACATGGAAGCGGGCGTGAGGGGCCCAGTTCGGATTGGTGGCGTGGGTGGCGTTGAGGTCCGCCAGGGCCGGGATCACGCAGGCCGCGAGAATGCCGGCACTCTCGAGGGCGAGGCCGGCGTTCACGTCGTCGTCTCCCCGGTCAGATTGGGATGCTCGCCGAGGATGCGCGTGACGGTCCGCCGGGCAAAGCGCCAGCGTCCGTCGTCGCCCAGGCGCAGGGTGTCGTCGTAGTCGGCGACCATCGCCGGGTGCGCCGCGTGCGGCGCGGCGCCGTTGGCGGCGTAGAGCGTCAACACGCTGCACGTCTGCGCACGTGCGTGGTCGGCCGTCAGGATCGTCAGGTTGGAGAAGACGTGGCGAGCGATGCGATCGGTCGTGCGCCGGTAGGCGTAGAAGTCGTCGATCTGAGCACGGCCGGCGAGCGTGCCGATCCCGACAAGCTCGTACTGGCCGTCGGGCGTGAACAGCTCGCTGACCCCGACGCCTCCCCGGTGATCGATCAGCCAGGCGAAGCGATGGCTGAGGGCCTGCAGGTCGCTCAGCAGCGCGGGCGGCATCACCGGGGCGTCGGGATCGGACATGACGGGCACTCTGTCCGAGCTGGCGCCAGGCGGCAAGCGCGGTTCTCGATAGGCGGATCGACGGCGTCTATGCCGCAGTCGGCGGCTGCGGAAGCGCCGCCGCCGCGCGCACGAGCTCGTCCGTCAGGGCCCGCGCCGCCGGCGGCCTGACGCCCTGTGGTGTGACGAGCACGAGCGTGCGGGTGATCGGCGGATCGACCGCGACATATGCGACGCCGTTGACCGGCAGGACGGTCATCGCCGGCGCCACGCCGACGCCGACGCCCGCAGCGATCAGCTTCGCAGCCGCAACATCGTCAGCGATCTCGATGACACGCCTCGGCTGGACGTCGGCGCCCGCGAGGAGCGCGTCGATCTCCTGCCGGAATCCCGGATAGCGACGAGCGTCTGGCAGCAGCCAGCACTCGCGCTCGAGGTGACGCAGCGCGACCTCGCCGCGCCGCGCGTACCGGTGTGCTGCCGGCAGCGCGATCAGCATCTGCTGCTCGATCAGCGGCTCGGCACAGAATGCAGCGAGCTCTGGCGCCTCGGCGGACGACGTGAAGAGGACGCCGATGTCCACCTCCCCGCCACGCAGCGCGCCGAGGATCTCGGCAGGTGCGTGCTGGCGAAGCACCACGTCGACGGCGGGGTACCTGTCGGAGAACGCGCGCAGGGCGGGCGGCACGACGCTCCGCAGGCCACTCACCACGGAGCCCAGCACGAGCCGGCCGCCTTCCCCGCGCGCGAGTGCGGTCAGTGCTTGCTCGGTGCGCTCCATGTCGGCGAGCGCGGTCGCCGCCCCCGCCAGCAGCACTTCTCCTGCGGTCGTGAGCGTGAACGATCGAGCGCCTCGAACGATCAACTGCTGGCCGAGTTCGCGCTCGAGCGCCGAGACGTGGTGAGAGACCGACGGCTGCGTGTAGCCAAGCGCGGCAGCGGCGCCCGAGAATGACCGGTGCTCGGCGACGGCGCAGAAGATGCGCACGCGGCGGAGGTCCATCATCGCGGCAGGAGGGTTCGAGGGAGCGGCCGCCGACGCGCGGACGGTCGGATGGATTGGTAGAGCAGTCGCACGGGCCGAGCGACCAAAGTACCCCCAGGGGGAGCACGTTGGAACACCGGGCGCGCTCCCGACCCGCTGGAAACGCTGTGCTCGGCGCTGCTGGACGACCGACACACCCCCGAGCTCCGAAACGCCCGCACGCGGATCGCTCAGCTCGACCTCTCCGACAGCCGTGCCGCACCGCAAGCGATCGGCCGTTCACAAGGATGGGCAACCAGGCGCGTCATCGAAGTCCTCCGCGACCACCACGCGCCGCTCAGCCCCGCCCAGGTTCGATCCGCGATCGAAGCACAATGCGGCGTCCGCCTCGGACACTCGACCGTCATGTCCGCCCTTCGCAGAAGCCAGCAGGCCAGATCCGGGACGATCGTCGCACTCGGCCGCGGGCGCTACCTGTACGCCGCCTGAGCGCATAACGGTCGGTGGCGCTGCGGGCGACCAGTGCTCCGTGTCCCAGACAGCGAGCGTCCAGCACGTCTCTGCTTCGCGGGCGCCGACGAAGCCGAGCTTGCACACCTCAGCGCTCGTGGGAAACACGCGACGCATTCGACGGCCCCGTCCGTGACGCCGACGGGACTCAGGAGCCGGGTGTCGTCGTCACAGACTCGTTGCGAACAACCACCCGCCCATCCGGATATCGCGAGCGGGCGGCCCGCGCCCATCGCTCAGCGACCGGACTCTCGCCCCACGGTCGTAGCAAGCTGATCTGCACGGGCGGGCACGTGGCTTCGACGTCTGAGCCCACATCGACCCGCACATCATCGGGTGCCGGGTTCTCGTCGCTCAGCTTCCGTACGAGTGCCTGTCGTGCCACATCGCTGTCGGCCGATGAGCCGACACGAATCGTCGTAAACCGCAACGCGTCCTCGCGCTTGAGTGCATCTCGCGCACGCTGAACTACGTCCTCGCCAGGCAGCACGTACGCAATGAGGTCGCCGTCAGGGTCCGGGAACACCAGGCAGCCGTACGACGCACCAAGCTCAACTCGGAGTTGGCGATCGACCCGGTCCATCGCCCGCGCAGCCGGTGGCCCGAACACCTCCTGCTCGCTCGATCGCGTCGCCGCCGAAGACGGCGCACTGTTGCGATCTTCCCCACAGCCAACCCCGCCCGCTGTGCATGCGACAACCGCTGCACACACCCAGGTCGCAGTGAAGCTACGAGACGCGACGGATGTTGACATGGAGGGAGTCCTCTGCCAGTCGAGCACCCGAGAACACGACAGTGCATGGATCGTCGGTGAGGTACCCGAGGACAACGCCAAGCGCGGTGCCACTCTTGAACACTGGCGCGCCACTGTCGCCGGGCACGATCCGAGTCCGGTCTCCGTTCGAACCCGGGTCGCACTTGAACAGCTTGATGTGACCGAGTTTGTCCTTCTTCCTTCCAAGGCGAACGACGCGGCCGCACACCGTCTTCCCTCCCCGCGCAGACATGCAGACAATGACGCGGCTGTTGTACTTAACGTTGCGGATCTGGTACGCAGGTGTTCGCGGGATCAGAATCTTGCGGTAGCGGTACGCACTCACATAGATGTAGGCGCCGAAGATATTGGCGTACGAAGAGCCACTGACGATTCTGATTAACCCGAAGTCGCCATTCTCGCCGGGATCGGCGATCTGCCAACCCGGGTGCCGCGGCCCAATCTCCGCATCGCTGTCTCCAGGCATCGACGCCTTATAGGAGGCCGTCACATTGGTCAGGCAATGACCGGCGGTAATGACGTACGGCAGGCCGTCTGTCCGACTGTAGGCCGAAAACCCAGCCGTGCATTGGTTGCCCTGTCCGGGGCCGCTCCCGGTGAAGATCTCACGACCCCCGCGGATTGGCGGGTCACAGGTCACGGGATCGCAGTATGCCGGCACGTCAGTGAGCATGCCGGGCGCCACGCTCGTCTGCGCACTTGCCACTGAGACGGCCGCGCGCGCGCTGCTTACGCGCGCGAGATCGGTCGCTCCAAGACTCGTGGCCACCTGGACATCGACTCTGTTTGCCTCGGTGTTGAAGTCAGCCGAGACTAGGTCCGCATTCACGAGGTCCTCAATCGGCGCGGCGATAGCGTCACGGCCTGCCTCCAACTCCGCCTGCGTATGCGCCACCATCACGATGTCCGCATCGCCCGTGAGACCATGATCGGCGATTGCCTGCGTGGCGCCCGTTGTCGCTGTACCAGTCTTGAGCATCACCTTTACGCGGCCGCCCACGTGGTCAAACCACACCCCTGCGTAGCCGCCACCTGATGTCGATCCCGCGACGGACTCTCCGAGACCAACACTCTTGTCCTGTCGCTTGAGTCGCTCGTATGCCGTGGCCAGCGTGACGGCCTGGTCCTCGGCGTACCCTTGTGCAGCAAGGCTCTGTACCTGAGGATCCTCGGCGGCGGTCGTAGAGCTCGAGACCACCGATCCCCCCGCGTCGGTGCAGTAGATGTGGACGGTCGAGTCGGGGTTAGTGACGGTGGTCTTGTGCACGGATCCGGTTTCGCAGGGTGATGAGGCGGCGGCATACGCGAATGTCGTGGTGGGGTCGGTGCTGTTGGGTCCGTCGATGATCTGGGTGACGCGGTTGCTGGAGTCGATGGTGATCTGGGTGACGCGGCCGGCGCTGTCGGTGATGCGGTTCAGGCGGCCGTTGGTGTCGTAGTCGTAGGTCAGCTCGGTGGTGCCGTTGCGCGCGTCGCTGGTGAGCTTGTCGCTGGTGTACGTGTAGGTGGTGTACTGGCTGGCGGGGTTGGTGGTCTGCGTCAGGCGCTCGTTGCCGCTGCTGCCGGCGTAGGTAAACGTCGTGTTCTGGCTGTTGGTGCCGGTGATCGAGGTGTGCAGGTAGCTGGGCGCCGGGTAGTTCGGCGTGTACGTGTTGTTGTCGGGGTCGGTGTGCGACGTGAACGTGCCGTCGACGGCGAACGTCATCGTCGACCCATCGACGTCGGTGAGCTCATAGCGGTCGTTCCAGCCCGAGCCGGTGTCCTCGGTCAGCGTGGCGTCGAGCTCGGGCGGACTGACGAACGACCCGTCGGGCTGCTTGGTAAACGTCACGAGGTACCCGCTGGGGCCTTGGTGGATGAAGTCGCCGTTGTCCATGACGGTGCCGCCGACGAACTTGCCGTTCGACGAGGTCCACGTCGCTTGCGGGAAGCCGCTGTGGATCGGGTCGGCGTCGGCGGCCTTGCTGTTGAAGTACCGGCGCATCTGAAAGTCCTGCCCGGGGCCGGTGCCGTCGACGTCGTGGCGCTCGAAGAACAGGTTGCCGTTGAACACGTTGGTCTTCAGCACGGTCCCGTCCTGCAACGGATGGTCGTCGAAGACGTAGGGGGCGCTATCGCCGGTTCGGGGGTACCAGACGATGTCCAGGTACGGCCGATCCGCGGCGGTCCCGTACTCCGAAGAGCGGAACTCGCTGCCATTCGGCGGCTCGCCGGGCAGGTCCTGCAACAGCAGCCCGTGATTCGGGGTGCTGCCGTTGACCCAGGCTTGAGCGAGCTCGGTCGGATACCAGTGATGCCACCCCAGCTGCGTGCCGACGGTCGCGGTCGCAGCGACGGCGGGGTCGAAATCCCCGCCCGCCGTCGGCCAGGCGTTGGTGCCGTCGTAGTCGTTCCAGGTCGTGTCGTGCGTAAACGCGTGCGTCAGCGCGTGCACGCCGACCTTCTTGGCCGTGCTGTTCTCGCGGTAGTAGCTCTTCAGGCCCAGGTCGGCCTGCAGCACCCGCGCGTCAGACGGCACCGCGCCAGTGAGGTCGAACTTCAGCACGCCACGGTTGTCATTGCCCGGATACGCGTCGTACTCACCGACGAAGATGCCCTCCGACCCGCCGTACCCAAGATCGGGCACGGACTCAAGCAGCGACGCGTCGACCGTCTCCGACGCGCCGGTCCGCCGGATCGTCGGATCGACCGTTACGGGAAACGCTCGGTGCTTGTCGACCAGCCACGCCTGGCTCAGCGCCAGCGTCAGCTCGTACCCGTCGCCGGTGCGCTGCAGGCCGTAGCGTGCGGCGCTCTCCGGCGCGAATCGGCGGTCGGCGTCGTACATGAACGGCGGCGTGATCTCGAAATCCACGTCGCCCGGCACCGCGATCGCGACACCGCCACGGGCTGTGAGCTTCGCCGTCGCACCGTCAGGCACTGCGAGGTCGTAGACGAACCGCCGCGTCGCCTCAGGGCCGTCGAGCGTGATCGTCTCCTTGACGCCTTCGGACAGCGCGGTCACCCGCACATCGACCCCCGGACGCACATCCGGGTACTCGGCAGCCGCCCCCTCGACCTTCGCCGTGCGCGGGGCGGCCTGCACCAGCTGCGAGGTCACCGCCAGGCCCGCGGCGCTGACCTGCACCCTCGCCCCGCCCGACAGCCGCTCGGGCAGCCGCGCCGTCACGCGACTCCCGCGCAACACCAGCTGCGAACCCTCCGGCTGAAGTTCCTCTTCCACGCGGCCGAGCCGGCCCGCGCCGTCGCGTCGATGCACCGCAGAGGCGAACACCCTGGTGACGAACGCGCCGCGCTCGGTCCTGTACGTCCGCGCACCAACCGTCCGATCACCGACAAGCTCGTCGCCCGAGTCGATCAGCGCCTTCGCGCTGAACGTGGCGCGACGCTGGTCCGTCGCGCCCGTGGCCACAGCCACAGCGATCGATCCGGCGAGCAGGAGGGCAGCAAAGACCAGCCCCGACACGCGGCGTACTTGCATCAGACGAACCCCTTATCAAGCGACCGCCGGGCCGGTTAGACACGACGACCAGAACGGTTAGCGCGCAGCACTGCATCACACCCCCACCTTCAGGTCAAGGAACCTCATGCAAACTCGCACGATCGTCGACCAAGCCATAGCCATAGGCGACCGAACCCGGCATGATCTCTCGCGAGGACGAACGAACGGTTAGCACCTCGTCCGGCCTTCCCGTGGCCCCGGCAACCGCCGGGGCCACGGCCGTTCTCAACCTCGAACACGCCGCTCGGCAACACCCGCGACAGCGACCCTGGTCACCGCATCCAGGCCACGAGAAGCATCAGTGCCGGGCGAACTCGTCAGCGGGTGACAGGCCGCCACGACCGCAACGCGACAAGCGCCGGCCGCTCGCTCCTCACCCGCGAGCCGAGCGGCACGCAACGCCGCTACTCAGGCACGAAATACCCCCAGGGAGAATCGAACTCCCGCTACCAGCGTGAAAGGCTGGCGTGCTAACCGCTACACCATGGGGGCGAGGGCGATCCGGAGTTTAGAGGGAGCCGCGCCCTTCGAGCGCGTAGGGGTTGAGGAACTGCCGCCGCCAGAAACCCCGGCGGTCGACCTCCGTCAGCCCGGCTTGGTCGCACACCTCGTCCCACGCCGTCTCGATGACGTCGGATACTGCACTATCGCAAGTAGGCCGCCTGGGACTCGAACCCAGATCCCTCGGATTAACCTGCCGCACCGGCTTTCACCGGCCTCCGCGACCATCGCCGCGGCGTTGCGGTCTGGACCATCTCTTCACCCTCGGCTCGACGTTAGGGTGGGCGGCGTATGGCCTCTGAGGGCTCGCCGTTTCCGGATTGCCTGCTGATTGCCCAATCCTGAGGATTGTCACCGCGATGGGTACCTCAGGCTCTCAGGGGGTCCCAGCACACAGCCGCCGACTGACCAGTGGTTTCCCTGCTGGCGCTCCTATGTGTGTTGAAGTCCGGTGCTCTACCGATTGAGCTAACGACCCTTGCGGGGCTCAGTATGGCG